>CAJUFU010000042.1 GCA_910585555.1 uncultured Lachnospiraceae bacterium | reverse complement strand
TATTTACATTCCGGAAATCTGGAACAAGTGCTCAGTCTGTTGACAGACAACGGTAAGAAATCTGTGGCAAAGAATTCCACCCTTCTTACTTATTACGATAAGAGCGGCAGACTGACTTCCGTCAATCCTTCTGACAGCGAGAGGATTCTGCATGGAGACCGCCATACAAGAACTTTATAAAATAACGGTGTTTTTACCGTTTCTTTTACCGCGGTAGAGATTATAATCCGCCTGGGTTATGGTCTCTTCCACGGTATCTTTTTTGTTGTGGACGGCAACCCCCAGCGTCATGCTACAGCGCACCCATTTGGAGTGGCATTCAAATACCTTATTCGCCACATTGCGGCGGATATTCTCCGCAATACGGTAGGCGGATTCTAAAGAGGCGTTATTGATCAGAATCAAGATTTCCTCACCGCCCCAACGGCACACGTATCCATGTTCTTTGACTTGCGTCGTCACAATCTTGGCAATTCCCTTAAGAACCACATCGCCAAATTCATGCCCATATGTATCGTTAACCTTCTTAAAATCATCAATATCACACATCACAAGCGTAAAACTGGAGGAAGATTCCATTGCCTGAGAAAGGAAAACATCCATACTTCTGCGGTTATAAAGTCCTGTCAGAGGGTCCGTACTGGCAAGTTGTTCCAGTAATGCATTTTGCTGTTTTAGCTGTGTGTTCGTCAGTTTGATTTCAAAGACAAACACCAAAGAGAAGACGATTAGAAACAGGAAAGAGCATATGGAGTTGAAGATGTACAGGAAAAACTCCCAGAACTGACCGTCAAGCATATACAATGGGTGCCAGTAAAAAGAGAGCATTTTACAGGACAAAAAGACGAAAACCGCCGTAAATGCGGAGCCTGTGGCAATCAACAATTTGTGCCGTTTGATGTTCATATTATAACAGATATAATATCCCACAGGGATGATTGCAATGATATACTGTGCAAACCCATACTGCCAGCCCAGACAGAGTGTAGAGATCAAAGAATGCAATATGATTTCCAAATATGTAATATAATACACTGGCAGGAAAAGGTCTTTACGCACCAAAGAAAAACAGAATACATAAGTCATCACACTAAAGATATTGAAGAAAAAAAGAGGCGCTATCCGCAAACAACCGAAAATAGTAGTTAGAAAAAGATGGACTATCGTTACCGAAAAGATGATGGCAGTAAATTTCAACCGGTTGGTAATCTTAATATTACCTGATAAAATGTTTTTGGTGTCGCCCCAAAAGCGTTTCATATAGCGATTCATAACATTCATCCCTTTTTAGATATCTTAATAATATATGCGTATGGCAGTATTATTATATTTTATCTTTGATGTTATTTCAAGAAAACACTTGTTCGAATATGCTATCTCTGGTATACTGTATGACATGGATAAGACAGCTTTTGAAAATGCAAAATTGAAAGTATTGTTAAAACAGCATGACCCCCATGGGTTTGGGACTCTGCAGGAAAAGACCCTTCATGCCGTTATGAAACTTTATTATGAACCTGATCTGGATTGTCATGAGGTGCCCATCGAAGGATATATTGCGGACATTTACACAGGAAAACGCATTATTGAAATCCAGAATGGCAACTTTAATAAGCTCAGGCCGAAGTTAGAAGCTTTTCTTCCCCTTTATCCGGTCACCGTGGTATTGCCCATTCCCCATTTCAAATGGGTCATCTGGATGGACGAGACCACCGGCGAGCTTTCCACCAAGCACAAATCGCCCATCACCGGAACGATTTACCATGCGTTTCCGGAATTGCACAGGATTAAATCGTTTTTGAAAGACCCGAATCTTTCCTTTGCCTTCCCGCTTGTGGACATGGACGAATACAGGCTCCTAAACGGCTGGAGCAAAAACCGCAAAAGAGGCTCTTCGCGCTATGACAGGATGCCCCTTGCGCTTTTCGACGAAATTTTCATCGAACGGGTTGAAGACTTTATGCAGGTGGTGCCTTGTGACTTAGAAGAACCATTCACCATCAAGGAGTTTGCCCGCGTGGCTAAAATCCATCGAGATCTGGCCGCCAGTGTGGTGCCTCTTTTAAAGGAGATAGAGATTGTAAAATGGGTGGGTAAGCGGGGCCGGGAATACCTGTATGAAACCATAGAACACAAAAGCGAACCCCTTTAAGACCAGGATGAAAGGGTGCTTGTCCCGCGAACTTTGTTGACCACTTTATATAGTATTTATACTTTGCAAAAGCACTAAATGTATGATAAGATTTATGGGTGATATTTTCCAGTGAGGGCAGAAACACTGATACGATAGAAGCCGCCGTCTGGCGCGGTATGGAGGAAATATGGCTAAGGCAAATACATATGATGCTTCCAGCATCACCGTATTGGAGGGGTTGGAGGCTGTCCGGGTAAGACCCGGCATGTATATTGGAAGTGTATCCACCAAAGGGTTGAACCATTTGATCTATGAAATTGTAGACAATGCGGTGGATGAACATCTGGCGGGGTATTGTACCACAATCCGGGTAACGCTGGAAGCGGACGGTTCCGCCACGGTTTCGGACAATGGACGGGGTATCCCTGTGGGAATGCATGAGAAGGGTATCAGCGCGGAACGGCTGGTATTTACCACGCTGCATGCGGGCGGTAAGTTTGACAACGATGCCTATAAGACCAGCGGCGGCCTGCATGGCGTAGGTTCTTCCGTGGTCAACGCTCTTTCCACTTATCTGCATGTGACCGTAAAGACTGGCGGGGCAGTCTATGAAGACCATTATGAACGGGGCATCCCCACGCTTGCACTTAAGGACGGTCTTCTGCCCGTGGTAGGTAAGACCAAAGAATCCGGCACCACCGTTAACTTTCTGCCGGATGACACCATCTTTGACAAAACCCGTTTCAAGGAAGACGATGTCAAGAGCAGACTGCATGAGACGGCTTATTTGAATCCGGAGCTGACGATCATTTACGAAGACAAACGCGGCCAAGAAACGGAGCATATCGAATTCCATGAACCGGAAGGCATCGTTGGTTTCATCAAAGATATGAATAAGAGCCGCGAGGCTATTCACGATGTCATCTATTTCAAGGGCGAGTCGGAAGGCATCACCGTGGAATGTGCCTTTCAGTATGTGAATGAATTTCATGAGAATGTGCTTGGATTTTGTAACAATATCTATAATGCCGAGGGCGGTACACATCTGACCGGCTTTAAAACCATGTTTACCAACGTGATCAATACCTATGCCAGAGGGTTAAATATCCTGAAGGAAAAGGATGTGAACTTCACCGGCGCTGATGTGAGAAACGGCATGACGGCCGTCATATCCATCAAGCATCCGGATCCCAGGTTCGAGGGACAGACCAAGACTAAATTGGACAACCAGGACGCGGCCAAGGTGGTCAGCAAAGTGACCGGTGACGAGATTGTACGTTATTTCGACCGTAATTTAGACACCCTGAAGAGTATCATCGGCTGTGCGGAGAAGGCAGCCAAAATCCGTAAGACAGAGGAGAAGGCCAAGACCAATCTCTTGACCAAGCAGAAATTTTCCTTTGATTCCAACGGCAAACTGGCTAACTGCGAGTCAAAGGATGCCGCCAAATGCGAAATCTTTATTGTGGAGGGAGATTCTGCGGGCGGCAGTGCCAAGACTGCCAGAAACCGCATGTATCAGGCAATCCTGCCAATCCGCGGCAAAATCCTGAACGTGGAGAAGGCCAGCATCGATAAGGTCCTTGCCAATGCGGAAATCAAGACCATGATCAATGCCTTTGGCTGTGGTTTCTCAGAAGGCTACGGCAACGACTTTGATATCAGTAAACTGCGTTATGACAAGATTATCATCATGGCCGATGCGGATGTAGACGGTGCCCATATCTCCACCCTGTTACTTACTTTATTCTACCGTTTTATGCCGGAATTGATCTATGAGGGACATGTGTATATTGCCATGCCGCCTTTATATAAAGCCATGCCTTCCAAGGGAAAGGAAGAGTATCTATACGACGACAAAGCCCTGGAAAAGTACCGCAAGCGCCACAAAGGCCCGTTCACCTTACAGCGTTATAAGGGACTTGGAGAGATGGATGCCGAACAGCTCTGGGAAACTACCTTAGACCCGGATACCAGACTGTTAAAGCAGGTGGAGATTGAAGATGCGCGTATGGCTTCGGAAGTGACGGAAATGTTGATGGGTACGGAAGTGCCCCCTCGTAAAGCGTTTATTTACCGCCATGCGAAAGAGGCGGAACTGGATGTCTGACAGGCGCAGAAACCGCAGAGGAGGTTTCAAGCTTCAATATATAAAAAGGAAATATGATTATGGACGATAACAGAATCATCAAAACGGAATACTCGGAAGTGATGCGAAAGTCCTATGTGGACTACGCAATGAGCGTCATCATCGCCAGAGCCCTGCCGGATGTGCGGGACGGCTTAAAACCGGTACAGAGAAGGACCCTCTATGATATGTATGAACTGGGCATCCGCTATGACAGGCCCTACCGTAAATCTGCACGTATCGTGGGTGATACCATGGGTAAATATCATCCTCACGGTGACAGCTCCATCTATGAGGCGCTGGTAGTGATGTCCCAGGATTTTAAGAAAGGACTGCCTTTGATCGACGGCCACGGCAACTTCGGTAATATCGAGGGAGACGGCGCGGCGGCTATGCGTTATACGGAGGCACGTTTAGAGCGCATTACCCAGGAAGCCTTTCTGGCTGATCTGGACAAAGATGTGGTGGACTTTATTCCCAACTTTGATGAGACCGAACGGGAACCCTCTATTCTGCCGGTGAAAATCCCCAATCTCTTAGTCAACGGTTCTGAAGGAATCGCGGTAGGTATGGCCACCAGCATACCGCCTCATAATCTGGCGGAGGTGATTGATGCCGCCAAAGCATATATGTTAGATGAACATATCACCACCAGAGAGCTGATGCGTTATATCAAAGGACCGGATTTTCCAACCGGCGGCATCGTGATCAACGAAGATGAATTACTGCAGATCTATGAGACCGGCACCGGCAAGATCAAACTGCGGGGCAAGGTAGAGATAGAAAAGGGCAAGGGCGGGAAAACCAATCTGGTAATCACAGAGATTCCCTATACCATGATCGGTGCCAATATCGGTAAATTCCTGATGGATGTAGCGTCTCTTGCAGAGACCAAAAAGACGCAGGATATTGTGGATATCACGAACCAGTCTTCCAAGGAAGGCATTCGCATCGTCATCGAACTGAGAAAAGATGCGGACGTGGAAAACTTTAAGAACATGCTTTACAAGAAGACCCGCCTGGAGGACACCTTCGGCGTCAATATGCTGGCAATCTGCGACGGCCGTCCCGAGACTATGGGGTTAAAGCAGATCATACAAGAAAGCGTTAAATTTCAGTATGAAGTGACTGCCCGCAAATACAAAAATCTTCTGGAAAAGGAACTGGACCGCAAGGAGATACAGGAAGGTCTGATCAAGGCCTGCAATGTGATCGATCTGATCATCGAAATCTTGAGAGGTTCCAAGGACCGGACCATGGCTAAAACCTGCCTGGTGGAAGGAAAAACAGAAGGTATCAAATTCAAATCCAAAGAGTCCAAGGTAATGGCGGCCCAGCTTCGATTCAGTGAGAAACAGGCCAACGCCATTCTGGATATGCGTCTGTATAAATTGATCGGCCTTGAGATTGAGGCCCTGATCAACGAGCATGAAGAGACCATGGCCAATATCTATCGTTATGAGGATATTTTGGCCAGACGGGATGCCATGGCGCAGGTCATCATCAATGAACTGGATGCCATCAAAGACAGATACCGGCAAAGAAGAAGGACCCAGATTACCAATGCCGGCGAGGCGGTCTATGTGGAGAAAAAGATAGAAGAGATGGATATTGTCTTTTTGATGGACCGGTTCGGTTATGCAAGAACCATCGATATGCCCACTTACGAGCGCAACAAAGAAGCTGCAGATGCGGAGAATCGTTATGCCTTTGTCTGCAAAAATACCGGTAAAGTATGTCTCTTTACCAACACAGGGCAGCTCCACTCCATCAAGGCAGTGGATTTACCCTTCGGCAAATTCCGGGATAAAGGCGTGCCGGTGGATAATGTGAGTAACTATGATTCTTCCAAGGAGACCATTGTCTATGCGGCAAGTCAGAGTGATCTAAACCTTTACCGAGTCATCTTTGCCACAAAGCAGGCCATGCTTAAAGTGGTGGACGGCGGTGAGTTTGACGTGGCCAAGCGTACCGTAGCCGCCACCAAACTGCAGGAGAACGATGAGGTGGTAAGCGTTGTGGCATACAAAGAACAGCGCAATATCATCCTGCAGTCGAAGGCCGGATATTTCCTGCGCTTTGCCATAGAAGAGATTCCGGAAAAGAAAAAAGGTGCCATCGGTGTGCGCGGTATGCGGCTTGGCGACTCCGACGAGATTGAGGCTGTATATTATTCCCAAAATGCGGTAGAACAGACTATTTCTTACGGAAATAAAGAATTGGAACTGAACAAGATCAAACTCGGGAAACGGGACGGCAAAGGTGTAAAAGTCCGTCAGAACTAACGCAGCATATCTTACTTTGGCCCAAAGAAGGAGAGAAAGGAAGCCGTATATGAGAGTGATAGCGGGAACAGCCAGGAGTCTGCCCTTAAAAACCCCTGCCGGTCTGGATACAAGGCCTACCACAGACCGGATTAAGGAAACCCTTTTTAATATGTTACAGCCCCATTTATATGAGGCTGTGTTTGTGGATTTATTCAGCGGCAGCGGTGGCATTGGCATAGAAGCTTTAAGCAGAGGTGCCAGACATGCTTATTTTGTAGAGAATGACAGGAGAGCGCTTGCCTGTATTATGGATAATCTGCAGTTTACGAAATTCACACAAAGGGCCACGGTGCTGCGGCAGGACGCGGTCAGTGCACTGTATGGCATTCATGAACATGCGGTGGATATCATTTATATGGATCCGCCTTATGACAAGGATTATGAAAAGCAGGTATTACAGGTCCTAAAACAGCTTTCCTTTGTGACACCGGATACCCTGATTGTTATAGAAGCCGCCCTTTCCTGTGACTTTTCCGATCTGCCGGAACTGGGCTTTGTTCTGGAAAAAGAGAAGTGTTACAAAACCAATAAACATGTTTTTTGTCGTAGAAGTTAAGATAGGCGCAAAATTTTTTGAGAAAAAATAAAAATAAATAAAGACATTTAGAGCAAAGTGTTTTAATATGGTAACAGGGATATGGACAAAAGCATGTGAGGAACTTTTATGAGGGCAGCAATTTATCCGGGCAGTTTCGACCCGGTCACTTATGGACATCTGGATATTATCAGACGTGCGTCCAGTATTTTTGATGAATTGACAGTTAGTGTGTTAAATAATAATACCAAGACTCCATTGTTTTCTGTGGAAGAACGTGTTAAAATGTTAAAGGAAGCGACCAAAGATCTGCCCAATGTGACCGTGGATTCCTTCAGCGGTCTGTTAATTGATTATGCACAGAGAAAGGGCGTTCATGTGGCAATCAGAGGACTGCGCGCGATTACGGATTTTGAATACGAACTACAGATTGCCCAGACCAATCGAAAGTTTTCGGATGGAGACCTTGACACTGTATTTTTGACTACAAGTCTGGAATATGCCTATTTGAGTTCATCCACAGTCAAGGAGATTGCCAGCTTCAACGGAGATATTTCAAAGTGTGTACCGGACTTTGTTGCCGGACTGATCTATGAAAAATATGGATTTGACAGATAGGAGTAAGCATGAGCAGTAGAATCGAACAACTTATCGACGAGATTGAAGATTACATTGACGGCTGCAAATACCAGCCGCTATCCAAGACTAACATAATCGTAAATAAAGAAGAAATCGACGAGCTGCTTAGAGAGCTCCGCATGAAGACACCGGACGAGATTAAGCGTTACCAAAAGATTATTTCCAATAAAGAGGCTATTTTAAATGATGCCAGGGCGAAGGCTGAGGCGCTGATCAAAGATGCCACGGTACAGACCACGGAACTGATCAACGAGCATGAGATTATGCAGCAGGCTTATGCCCAGGCCAACGAAGTGGTGCGGATGGCCACCACACAGGCCCAGGAGATTTTAAATAGTGCAACCATGGAAGCCAACGGTGTCAGGACCTCTGCTATGCAGTATTTAGACGATATGCTGTCTAATTTAGAAAGTGCCATGACGGCCACGCTCACAGCCACCACAGAACATTATGAGAGTTTCTTTAACACGATCAACGGTTACAATGAGATTGTGAAAGCAAACCGTGCGGAGCTTCGACCGGTGGAAGTGGAAAAGATGTTGAAAGAGGCGGAGGGGGAAACAGACCCCGGCCCGGAATTAAATCTGATGTAGCTACATAAGGTATAATATGGCCAGAGCTAAATAAGCCGGTTTCCAGGGAAGCCGGCTTATTTTTTCCCGGATACCTATTTGATTCTTTAAAAGGAGCCTATCTATTATGCCAGACACAGATACAGATTCCCTTGTCATCGTTATAGACCCAGGACATGGCGGCGATGAAGAGGGCGGCCTTTGCGACCACCTTGTGGAGAAAGACATGAACCTGGCCGTGGCCAATGCCATGAAGGAAGAATTGGAAAAATACCAGAATGTCACAGTCTATCTGACAAGGACCGGAGACCAGAAGCTTTCATTGGAACAGCGAAGCGCCTATGCTAAGAGTGTCAATGCGGATATTATGTTCTGTCTGCACTTTAACATCTCTGAGGAACACAAATTGTTCGGTACAGAGTGCTGGGTGTCCGCTTTTGGTGAAGAATACAGCATAGGGCAAAGCTTTGCTGATGTTTTCATGAATACGATGGAAGAGTTTGGGGTATATACCAGGGGCGCAAAGACCAGGCTGGATGAAAACGGCGCCGATTACTACGGTATTATCCGTACTGCCTCTGCACTGGACGTTCCCTGTGTACTGATCGAACACTGCTACATGGACCATGAAAATGACCGGCCTTTCTGTGAAGGCAGACAGCAGTGGGAGACTTTGGGACAGCTGGATGCAACTGCCGCCGCCAAATATTTTAACCTGCGCTCCGCCATCCTGGACGTTGACTACAGCGATTATGCAAATCTTACGGTGCCGGTGCCGGATTATGTGATGCGGCCCGACTACACGCCGCCCGATGTGTGTATGATAGACCTTGTGTCACAAGATATGGCAAGCGGCGAGGTAACCATAGAACTCTGCGGAGCGGATTACGACAGCGGTATGCTTTATTATGCCTACAGCTATGATGGAGGCGAGACTTTTTCAGATTTACAGCCCTGGTATGACAAATCTAAGGACACCATTTATTTTACCATGCAGGTGCCGCCCCGTATGTTACCCCAGATTGTGGTCAAGGGCTATAATGGTTATGACCTTCATACCACCAGCAATCTGCTTTCCCTTCCCTCCATGGATTATCAGACGCAAGAAGAGCTTGCCGCAGAATGGGAGCGGGAAGCCGGTCCGGAAACGGATATGGATATACCGGCGGATATCCTGTCTGATCAGGATACCGGCATGAGGGATGAGACTGCAAAAGAATTGATGGAAGTGCGCCGCCCTGCGGACACACAGGAACAACAACCGGTATCCCTTGGATATTTTCTGAATGTGTGCCTGGTGTGCGCACTGTTGGTGTTTGGTATGGTGCTTTCCATAGCGCTGCCTTTGCGGTATCGCAAACGCAGACGCCGCCGGAGGAGAAAGTAACCTTTGTTTCGAAATAGCAGGACAAAGCCTGTATTTCTGCTTAAAAGGGACGAATAAGCAGATAGCAAAGGGCCGTTATTGCAGTCTGCGAAAGCTTGTGGAAGAGATATGGCCGAATAGACAAATCGGTGTGCTGAATCATGCTGTAAGTCTGTGCGATGCAGGAAAATCCTCCAAAGGGAAGCATAAGCAGTACCAGATAGGGATACGCTTGACCGCATCGGTCAATTCCGCTGGTGATTTCCAACATACAATTGTAAAAGCACAGACATAGCGGCGGCAGATTCTCAAAAGGCACAAAGGCGATATTTAACAGATTGAAAAAGACCATATAACCGCCCAGTTTACCGATTCCTGTCAGTCCGGAAAGTACTGAGGCATCCACTGCAGCAAGAAGTGCAGGCTTTATAGGCTCTGTCTTTTGGCAGGATGCTGCTGTCAGGGGCAGATGCTTTTCTAACGGCGTTTTGCGGCGGATACGGGATTTGTGTGTATTGTAAGAAGAAAGACGCATAACCGCAGCTCCATATAGTAACGGAATCCCGTACATAATACAGAAGGGAAGCAGCGGCTTCTGGATGCCCAGCACCGGCACCACAAAACTCAGGAAATAAATGGGGCCGATATTATTACAGAAGGATAATAAAAGACTGCCTTCCTCTTTCGACAGTTTCCCGGCTTCTAGCAGTTCTCCCACAATACGGGCACCCATGGGAAATCCGCACAGAAATCCCATAAAAATGGTATAGGTGCCGTCTTTTGAGGTGTGGAAGATACGATGAAACAACGGGTGAAACAGGCCTACACATTGGTGAGTAAGATGCATACGTATCATGATGCCGGAAAGAATCATAAACGGCAGTAAGGTGGGAATCATCTTTTCAAACCATAATACAAGCCCTTTAGACGCATAGGCCAAGGACAGTGCCGGATAGGCTAACAGTAAAACGGTGAGATAAATGCCAAGCATCGTAAAAAGGAGCTGGCGGATTTTATATAAACAGGTATCTAATCTGGACATGTGCGGTCCTTTCGACAGGCTCTTTCACCGCAGAAAGTTTTCTTGGTGAACGTCTGCAGCTTAGCGATGTTATTCATATATATTCAACAAAGGAAAAGAAAAATGATAAAAGCAGCAATATTTGATTTAGACGGCTCCATGGTGGATTCCATGTGGCTTTGGCGCTCCATCGACATAGAGTACCTGGGACGGTTTGGCATTCCACTGCCCGAGCAGTTACAGGCGGATATCGAAGGCATGAGTTTCTCGGAGACCGCCGCTTATTTTAAGAAGCGGTTTGCACTGTCCGACGATTTGGAACAGATCAAAGCGGACTGGAATCGTATGGCCTTTGAGAAGTACGAACGGGAAGTCCCCTTAAAAAAGGGGGTTCAGGAATTACTGGATTACTGTAAGGCGCACCATATTCTTCTGGGCATTGCCACCAGCAATTCCAGGAAACTGGTGGAGACTGTGGTGCGGGCCCATCATCTGGAGGACTATTTTGACTGTATCATGACGGCCTGCGAGGTGCAAAAGGGGAAGCCGGCACCGGATATTTATCTGGCCGTGGCTGACGCCCTGCAGGTGAATCCGGCGGACTGCCTGGTGTTTGAGGATATCGTGCCGGGCATCCAGGCGGGACTGCGCGCGGGGATGCGCGTGTGCGCGGTGTATGATCAATATTCCGATTATCAGGATGAAGCAAAGAAAGAACTGGCAGATTATTATACCTATGAATTCAAGGAGTTGATAGCAGATGGGATTTTTACCGATCAGTAGAGAAGATATGGAGAAAGCGGATATCAGACAGCTTGACTTTGTCTATGTGATTGGGGATGCTTATGTCGATCACCCGTCCTTTGGACATGCCATTATCAGCCGTGTTTTAGAATCTCACGGCTATACGGTGGGCATCATTTCTCAGCCAGACTGGAAAGACGCCTCCAGTATTACCATATTGGGCAGCCCCCGGCTGGGCTTTTTGATCTCCGGCGGCAATATGGATTCCATGGTAAATCACTACTATGTATCCGGTAAACACCGCCAGACGGACGCCTACACGCCGGGAGGCCTGATGGGCAAGCGTCCCGACCATGCCGTGGTGGTCTATGGCAATCTGATTCGCCGGGTCTATAAAGACTGTCCTGTCATCATAGGCGGCATCGAGGCCAGCCTTCGAAGAATGGCCCACTATGATTACTGGTCGGACAGCTTAAAACGCTCTATTCTTTTGGACAGTCAGGCGGACCTGATTTCCTATGGGATGGGAGAGAAGTCCATCGTGGAGATTGCCGATGCCTTAGACAGCGGCATTGCCATAAAGGATATCACCTTTATTCCGGGAACCGTCTATAAGACTCATGATATCACGGGTATCTATGACGAGCTCTTACTGCCTTCCTACGATGAGATGAAAGCAGACAAAAAAGTTTATGCCAAGAGCTTCTGGATGCAGTATACAAACACCGATCCCTTTACGGGAAAAACATTGATAGAACCTTACCCCAAAGGTGTCTATGTGGTACAAAATCCGCCCACGGCGCCCCTTACCACACAGGAGATGGATGATATCTACGATCTTCCCTATATGCGCACCTATCATCCCGCCTACGAAGCCCAGGGCGGTGTGCCGGCCATCACAGAAATCAAATGTTCCCTAATCAGCAACAGGGGGTGCTTTGGGGGATGCAATTTCTGTGCCCTGACCTTCCATCAGGGCCGAATCCTACAGGTCAGGAGTCATGAATCCCTGTTAAAGGAAGCCATGACGATTACAAAAGACAAGGATTTTAAGGGCCATATTCATGATGTGGGCGGTCCCACAGCCAATTTCAGACAGCCTTCCTGTGAGAAACAGCTGACCCAGGGGGTATGCAAGAACAGGCAGTGCCTTTTCCCAAAACCCTGCCCAAACCTGCGGGCAGATCATACAGACTACCTGACACTGCTTCGGCGTCTGCGCGCCCTGCCCGGCGTAAAGAAAGTATTCATCCGTTCCGGCATCCGTTTCGATTATCTGCTGGCGGACTCGGACGATACCTTCTTTCGAGAACTGGTGGAACACCATGTGAGCGGCCAGCTTAAAGTGGCCCCGGAACATATCTGCGATGCCGTTTTATCCAGGATGGGGAAACCTTCCCGGTCCGTTTATGAACGGTTTGTACAAAAGTACAACCAAATCAACGCTGCCCTTGGCAAGAAGCAATATCTTGTGCCATACCTGATGTCTTCCCATCCTGGCTCCACCTTAAAGGAAGCCGTTGCGCTGGCGGAGTACCTGCGGGATGTAGGCTATATGCCCGAGCAGGTGCAGGATTTCTATCCAACCCCTTCCACGGTATCCACAGTGATGTACTATACCGGCATCGACCCCAGGAATGGAAAAGACGTTTATGTCTGCCGTAATCCCCATGAGAAGGCCATGCAGCGGGCCTTGATACAATACCGGAATCCCGGCAATTATGAACTGGTAAAAGAAGCCCTGATCAAAGCGGGACGCCAGGATTTGATCGGCTTCGGGTCCAAATGCCTGATACGGCCCCGGACACCCAATCGAAATCCCCAGCCCCAAAAGAAAGCTTCGGCGGACACCGGCCGGAAAAAGACCATACGAAATGTGCACAAGAAAAAATCAAAGAAAAGCCCAGGCAATCCATAGGGCGAACGATATGACAAGATGTTTACAAACAATAGATTTCTGAAAGGAAGGCTGTAGGATGAATATTGCGATTATTACCGGTGCCTCTTCGGGGTTGGGATGGGAATTTGCCCGCCAGTTAGACAGGCTTCTTGGCAAAACCGATGAAATCTGGCTCCTGGCCCGCAGAAAAGACGCTATGGAAGCGCTCTCGGACAAGTTACAGCACAAAATCCGGGCCATCGCCATTGATCTGACGAAAGAAAAGGAATTGCAGCAATTTGAGGAAGTACTGGCCATCCAGAATCCAAGAATCACGGTTTTGGTCAACTGCGCAGGCGTCGGCACTCATGGGCCCTTTACCAGGCAGAGCAGGGAAACCATTGATGCCATGGTAAAGCTTAACATTATGGCGCTGACCACGATGACCAGAATCTGCCTGCCCTATATGAAGAAGGGCAGTAAGATTTTGCAGTTTTCTTCCGGGGCCGCTTTCGTTCCCCAGGCGGCTTTTGCTGTCTATGCCGCTTCCAAAGCCTATGTGTACTCCTTAAGCCGCGCGTTAGAGCGGGAATTAAGAGGCCGCGGCATCACCGTAACTGCAGTCTGTCCCGGCCCTGTCAACACGCCGTTTCTGACCCACGCCTATGGCAGCCACCAGAAACTGCTGGGCCTTAAGAGACTCACCATGATGGAGACCGGATGTGTGGTGCAAAAGGCGATTCTTGACTGCAGGCAGGGCAAGACCGTATCGGTCTGCGGCCTGCCCATGAAAATATTGTACCTGACCACCCAGAGTGTGCAGAACATCCTGCAGAAATGTTACCACTAAATATAGGATTTGTGTTATACTATCCAAAGAAAGGCCTATGAATATGTTATTTAAGAAATCTAAACCAAAGCAAACGGCCGTTTATGATGTAGAGACAGAAAAGCCCGTTCTAAAATGCAGTATCTGTAACGGAGAACAGGTGGCCGGATTTAAAAATCTCCATACGGGAGTGTTCCGGGAGATTATGTTAATCAGAAATCCCGCAGACCTGCAGCATTTTAAAGAGATGTATGATATAACGGAAGTGACAAAAGAATACTAGACCGAGAGGAACTGCAATCCAAATGACAGCATGTATAAAAAGGCTCCTGACACCGAAGGGGGCTTATGGTTATCTTGAAAACCGGAAAATTTACACAGCACTCAGGACAGTGCTGTTCTTTTTGCTCTGTGTCAGCCTTTATCTGGCAGGCTATCTGACTACCGGCACCAATCGGAATCTGCTAACGGTGGCAGCCATCCTAGGCTGTCTGCCGGCCTGTAAGAGCGCCGTAAACTTTATTATGTTTTTCAAAGCCAGGGGCTGCAGTGCAGCTTTACACATAAAAACCGTGCCTTACGATAAAAGCTTTGACACCATGTACGACATGTATTTTACTTCCTATCAGAAAAACTATCCGGTAAGCCATTTAGTCTTAAAGGGCAGTATTCTCTGCGGTATCATGGAGGACGGCAGAGTGAACTGCCGGGAGGCGGAAACGCACCTAGAACAAATGCTCGCCCAGGAAGGCATCAAGAATATGACGGTTAATATTTTTTCCCAGACGGAAAAATATATTGACCGACTAAGTCGGTTAAGAGATTTGGAAGCAGATGAGAGCAAACATAGAGAAGAAATTCTCCGTTTGTTATATGCAATCTCACTTTAATAGAAGAAGACAGGCAGGAGGCGTCCATGTATCTAAGACAGATCACAAACCGGGAAGCCGGACAGCGTCTGGACAGATATCTTTGCAAATTGCTGCCCCTGGCCGGCACAGGATTTCTGCACAAGATGCTGCGCAAAAAAAACATTACCTTAAACGGCAAAAAAGCGCAGGGCAGCGAAAAGTTAATGACCGGCGACCAGATTGCGGTGTTCTTTGCGGAAGAGACCCTGCAAAAGTTCATGGGGCATAAGACCGTATATGACCTATCGGATAAAACCCAGACCCTGCCGGACCATACTGCCAAACCCCAGACGGTAAAATCATATGAGAAAGCTTATCAGATGTACAGGGCCGTGGAAGTCATTTATGAAAATGCCCATATACTGCTGGCGGATAAACCGGCCGGCATTCTGACCCAGAAGGCATCCCCCGGGGATGTTTCCTTAAACGAATGGCTGATCGGCAATCTTCTTGCAAGGCATGAGATTTGTGTGGAAGAACTTGACACCTATCGTCCCTCTGTCTGTAACCGCTTAGACCGCAATACCAGCGGCATTGTACTGTGTGCCAAAACAGTGCAGGGTGCCCAGCTTCTTCAGGATTTATTACAAAAAAGGACCCTTCATAAATATTATCAGCTTTATGTCAAAGGCATTCTCCTGGATGCGCAGGTGATAGAAGGCTTCTTGACCAAAGATAACAAACGCAATAAAGTATCTATACAGACGCATCTGCAGGCAGAAGATTCATTATCCAATAAGGAAGCTTCTTATATCAAAACAAGTTACAGGCCTCTTAAGATAGAAGCAGATAAAACCCTTCTGGAAGTGGAGCTGATCACAGGCAAGCCACACCAGATCAGGGCCCATCTGGCCGCAATCGGTCATCCCCTTTTGGGAGATTATAAATACGGGGATAAGGAATGGAATGATTATTATAAAAAGACCTGTCAGATTCATGCCCAGCTGTTACATGCCTATAAGGTGATATTTCCGGATTTGGAGCCGCCTTTTGAGGATATCAGCGGTAAGACATTTCAGACTGGGATGCCGCCGCTTTTTGACAGGGCATCTAAGCAGACAGCAAAAGGATAAGGAGATGGAAGGGAAGCGATTATGGCAACCTGGAATTCCCGCGGACTGCGCGGTTCAACTTTAGAGGATTTGATCAACAGAACCAATGAGAAATATCTGGAACACGGTCTGGCCCTGATTCAGAAGATTCCCACTCCCATCACCCCGATCACCATCGATAAGGAAAGCCGCCATATCACGCTCGCTTACTTCGACCAAAAAAGTACTGTGGATTATATTGGGGCCGTGCAGGGAATCCCCGTGTGTTTCGATGCCAAAGAATGTGCCACGGACGCCTTCGCACTGCAGAATATCCATGAACATCAGGTGGCTTTTATGGAACAGTTTGAAAGGCAGAAAGGCATCGCCTTCTTTCTGATCTATTATACCCATAAGAATATTTTTTACTATCTGCCCTATGAGATGCTGCGTTTCTTCTGGGACCGGGCAAAAGAGGGCGGCCGCAAGAGTTTTCGGTATGAAGAGTTAAATCCTGCATATGTATTACCAAAAAAGAATGGTATCCTGGTTCCCTATCTGGATATGCTGCAACAAGATCTGGAGGACAGGGCCGAGTAAAGTATAAAGAAAAGAGGGCATTATGAGCAGAAAACTAGTACATACGCCGGAGGGCGTCAGGGATATTTACGGGGATGAAAAGGAGCGCAAAGCAGTCGTGGAACGGCTTTTGTCTGAAAAAATCCGCAGCTATGGCTATCGGGATATTCAGACGCCTACCTTTGAATTCTTTGATGTTTTTTCCAAAGAGGTGGGCACCACCCCCTCAAAAGAACTTTATAAGTTCTTTGACAAAGAGGGTAATACGCTGGTGCTTCGGCCGGATTTTACGCCATCCATCGCCCGGTGTGCCGCCAAATATTTCATGGATGAGGATGTGCCCATTCGTCTGTGTTATCAGGGCAATACCTTTTCTAACACCTCAAATCTGCAGGGTAAATTGAAAGAGGTGACGCAGATGGGGGCGGAACTGATTGGAGAGCCTTCTGTCTATGCGGATGCGGAACTGATTGCCATGACCATAGAAGCGTTATATCACGCAGGACTTTCTGATTTTCAGATCAGTGTAGGCAATCTGGAATTCTTCAAGGGTATCTGTGCAGAGGCAGGCCTGGATGAGGAGACGGAATTGGAGCTGCGGGAGTTTATCTCCGGCAAGAATTATTTCGGGGCAGAGGAACTGCTTGACCGCATCAAGGCCCCTGACAAAGATAAGGAAGCCCTTCTTAAAGTAGGCGATCTTTTTGGCTCCGTGGAGATTTTAAAGGAAGCCGGAAAGGCGGTGACAAACAGCCGTTCTAAGAAGGCCATTGAACGGCTGAATATGCTGTATCAGGTACTTTGTGATTATGGGGTGGAGAAGTATGTTTCCTTTGACCTTGGCATGTTAAGCAAGTATAATTATTACACGGGCATCATCTTTAAGGGATACACCTATGGTGTGGGGGACGCTATTGTCAAAGGCGGACGTTATGATAACCTGCTGGCTCACTTTGGAAAGAAAGCCCCGGCAATCGGCTTTGTCATCGTGGTGGATGATCTGTTGGCCGCCATGGACAGACAGGGCGCCGTCGTCGCGGGGGTAGAGCCCTGCCGCCGCCTGTACTATACAGAGGCGGACTTTACGGAAAAGCTCAAAGAGGCGCGCAGGATGCGTTCAGAAGGCAGACACGTGGAATTACTGCCTGTCAGTGAAAAAGGATGATAGAAGCGCTATGCTTCGGAACGGAAGGAAAACATGAGTGAAGACAGATATTTGACGTTTGCCCTGGGAAAGGGACGTCTTGCCAATAAAACAATGGAATTGTTCGAAAAGATAGGCATCACCTGCGAAGAGATGAAAGATAAACACTCCCGTAAACTGATCTTTGTGAATGAGGAGTACAAACTCCGGTTCTTTCTGGCAAAATCGCCGGATGTCCCCACCTATGTGGAGTACGGGGCCGCCGACATCGGCGTTGTGGGCAAGGATACGATTATGGAGGAAAACCGGAGGGTCTATGAGGTATTGGATTTAGGCTATGGGAAATGCCGCATGTGCGTCTGCGGTCCAAAGAGCGCCAAAGATCTTCTAAAACACCACGAAATGATACGGGTAGCCAGCAAATACCCCAACATTGCCAAAGATTATTTCTATAACAAAAAGCACCAGACCGTGGATATCATCAAACTGAATGGTTCCGTGGAGCTTGGCCCCATCGTGAAGCTTTCCGATGTCATCGTGGATATCGTGGAAACCGGTTCCACCTTAAAGGAAAACGGCCTGGAAGTCTTGGAAGAAATCTGTCCCTTGTCCGCCCGCATGATTGTCAATCAGGTGAGTATGCAGATGGAGACAGAACGAATCCGCAGGTTAATACATGATTTGAAGAAGAATTTATAAAGCAGGAAGGGGAAATCATAATGAAAGAGTATAAGGGAATTGTTATTGCACTGATTGCCGGCATTTGTGCCATCGTCTGTATTTCTATTTTTTCCGGAAGTCTGGTCAATTATAAAAAGACTTCTGGAAGCGGCGGGCTGACGGCCACCGGTTCTGCCAACTGTGATTTTGAGTCGGATTTAATCGTCTGGCGGGGAAGTTTCTCAAGCTATGGACAGTCTACTCAGGAAGCTTATCGGACCATTAAAAAGGATGCGGAGCTGATACGAAATTACCTGGTAGAAAAAGGTGTGACAGAGGAGGAGATGGTATTTAGTTCCGTCAGCATCAGTGCCAGATGGGAATCTGAGTATAATGAAAACGGTGACAGAATCCGGGAATACATTGACGGTTACGATCTGTATCAGAATGTTTCCATCACCTCCACGGATGTGGATAAGATTGAAAACATATCCAGAGATATCACCGGTCTGATTGAATCCAATGTACAGTTTGTCTCCGAAGAGCCGGAATATTATTACACGAAACTGGATGAATTAAAATTGCAGCTGATCGAGGAGGCAACCAAGAACGCCAAGGACAGAATCGATCTTATGGCACAGGGGACAGGCGCCAATGTGGGCGAACTGCTCAATGCAAACCTGGGGGTATTTCAGATCACAGCCCAGAACAGCAATACGGAATACAGTTACGGCGGCTATTTCGATACCAGTTCCCGAAATAAGACTGCCTCTATCACGGTAAAATTAAATTACAGCGTAAACTGAGCACATAAGGAAGGGATACAAATCCATGAGAAAGATACAATTAACGGCCGAATCTAAAAAGGATATTCTGGATGACCTGCTTAAGAGAAGCCCTAACAACTATGGCGAATATGAGTCCGTGGTGGCGGATATCATCGAAAAGGTACGTACAAAAGGAGACGAAGCAGTCTTTTCCTTTACGAAACAGTTTGACAAATGGGAGATCGATCAAGATAAAATTCGTGTCACCGAAGAAGAGATCGCGGAAGCCTTTGATCAGATGGATGCGGATTTCATAGGTGTTATGGAGCGGGCCGCCGCTAACATCACGGCCTTTCATACAAAACAGCTTCACAACAGCTGGATTGACCCCAGGCCGGACGGCAGTATACTGGGACAGAAGATTACCCCTATTGCAGTTTCCGGTGTCTATGTGCCCGGCGGTAAGGCTGCTTATCCCAGCAGCGTATTGATGAATGTGCTTCCCGCGAAAGCAGCGGGTGTAAAAAAGATTGTCATGACCACACCAGCGGGCGCAGACGGGAAAGTCAATCCCGGCACCCTTGCCGCCGCTAAGATTGCAGGCGTTGATGAGATTTATAAAGTGGGCGGCGCTCAGGCGATTGCCGCCATGGCATTTGGCACCCAGAGTATTCCGAAGGTGGATAAGATTGTAGGGCCCGGCAATATCTTTGTGGCCCTGGCCAAGAAAGCCTGTTTCGGCTATGTCAGCATCGATTCCATCGCAGGCCCCAGTGAAATCCTGGTGATTGCAGATGAGACGGCCAATCCCAGATATGTGGCGGCCGACCTTTTGTCCCAGGCCGAGCACGACGAATTGGCCAGCGCCATTCTGATCACCACCTGCGAATCCCTGGCAGATCAGGTATCCGCAGAGATTGAGGGCTTCTTACAGGAGTTATCCCGAGCGGATATCATAAAGAAATCTCTGGATAATTACGGTTATCAGCTGATTGCTTCTTCCATGGATGAGGCCATAGAGGCGGCAAACGCCATTGCCTCCGAGCATTTGGAGATTTTGACAAAGGACCCTTACCAAGTGATGACCCGGATAGAAAATGCGGGTGCCATCTTTCTGGGAGAATATTCCTCGGAACCTTTGGGAGATTACTATGCCGGTCCTAACCACATTTTACCCACAAACGGCACGGCAAAGTTTTTCTCACCCCTTAACGTGGATGATTTCATGAAAAAGACCAGCATCATATCCTACTCCAGGCAGGCCTTAGAGCAGGCCCATCAGGATATTGAGCTGTTTGCCGCAAGAGAAGGGTTGACGGCCCACGCAAACTCCATCAAAGTACGTTTCCAAGCATAAATAATCGAGCAAAGCTCGATTGCGAGATTTGCTTCGCAAACTCGAATAGGTGGGGGATATCTTATATCATAAAAAGGAGCAATTTATGTCCAGAGTATCAACGATAGAACGAAATACCAAAGAAACACAGATTCAGGCTGTCTTAGACTTAGACGGCACCGGAAAGAGCCAGATTTCTACCGGAATCGGATTTTTTGACCATATGCTGGAGGGATTTACCAGACACGGTCTCTTTGACTTGACTTTGAACGTAAAGGGAGATCTTGCTGTAGACGGACATCACACGGTGGAGGATACCGGTATCGTGATCGGACAGGCCATCCGTGAGGCCATCGGAGATAAAGCAGGTATCAAACGTTATGGTTCCTTTATCCTGCCCATGGATGACGCTTTAAGCTTGTGCGCCGTCGATTTATCAGGACGTCCCTACTTCGTGTTCGACTGTACGTTTTCCACTGAGCGGGTGGGAGAACTGGATACCCAGCTGGTTAGGGAATTCTTCTATGCCGTATCCTACAGCGGGAGCATGAACCTGCATTTTAAGATGTTTCATGGGGAGAATACCCATCACATGATAGAGTCTATGTTCAAGGCTTTTGCCAAGGCTCTGGATGCAGCTTCCTCTTATGATGAGCGGATTACAGGCGTCTTAAGTACGAAAGGAACTTTATAATTTTACAGGAAGGAGAAAAGCGGTCATGTCTTATAAAAAGTTTATTCCCTGTATCTATTTATATAAAGGGAATGCCGTAAAAGGATTTACAGACAGCACAATCATTGACACAAACCCGGCCGCATTGGCCAAATTTTACAGTGATAACAATGCCGATGAGCTGATTGTCTACGATATGTCCGACAACGATATTGAGCATGAGGAGGCTTTGGATGTCATCAAATCCATCTGTGCGGAAGCGGAGATACCGGTGCTTGGCGCCGGTAATGTAAAACGCATGGAAGATGTCAAAAAGCTTCTCTACGCAGGTTGTAAAAGGGCGGCTCTCAACTATTCCAAACCGGGTAACATTGAACTGACAGCGGAAGTATCCAAGAAATTCGGTAAGGAAAAAATAGTTGCCAGCGTCACGGAGGCAGAGAGTATCACCCGCAATGAATCCCTGATCGAGGCCTATATTGGAGAGATTCTCTTAGTGAAGGAAACCTGCCTGAAAGAATCCATCTCCATCTCACGGTTTCCCATGATCGCATCTGTGCCGGAAGTGTCTTTAGACAAGCTGTTAGAACTGTTGTCCAACGACAATATCTGCGGCATCTCCGGCTATGCCATCAATGAAAATGCGAAAGAGCTTCTGTCCATCAAGGCTCTTTGCCAGAACAACGCCATCCGGGTAAATACCTTTGAACCCGCCATCTGCTGGGAGGATTTCAAATTAAATTCCGACGGACATGTGACCGTGGTGGTGCAGGATTATAAAACCGACGAGGTACTGATGGTAGCTTACATGAACGAGGATGCCTACCAGATGACGTTAAAGACAGGAAAGATGACCTATTACAGCAGAAGCCGTGATGAGCTCTGGGTCAAGGGCGCAACCAGCGGCCATTATCAGTATGTGAAATCTCTCACTGCAGACTGTGACAAGGACACCATTTTAGCCAAAGTCTCCCAGATTGGCGTGGCCTGCCACACCGGCTCACATTCCTGTTTCTTCCATGAAATCATGGCCAAGGAATATGAGGAGACCAATCCCCTCAAGGTATTCGAGCAGGTGTTTGAAGTCATTAAAGACAGGAAAATCCATCCCAAAGAAGGCTCCTATACCAACTATCTGTTCGACAAGGGCTTAGATAAGATTCTCAAAAAGCTGGGAGAAGAGGCAACGGAAATCGTCATTGCCGCCAAGAATCCAAACGCCAACGAGGTCAAATATGAAATCTCCGATTTCCTCTATCACATGATGGTGCTGATGGCGGAGAAAAATGTGACCTGGGAGGAGATTACCGCTGAACTTGCGAAACGTTGACTACAGCCGTAAGAAAATACAAACAGGAGAGCGTACCATCCGGGTACGTTCTTTTTTTGTCCTCTTTTACATAAAATTTAGCAAAGTACTGTATAAGGAACTACATGAAAATGAGTGGTAAGGCAACGCTGGAAAAGAAAATGGAACTGGCAAAATTCATCCGGGAGGAAAATATGGGCAATCGGGTTAAAATCAGACAGAGAGAGCAGATTCTTTACGGCAAAAACACACAGATGCCGTTATATGATAAACGGTCCTTTTCAGACCCAAACAATGCTTTTTCCTATGGAGAATCCCCGGAAAATCAAGAAATCCCCGGCGCTTCCATAAGTAGTTTTAAGTACCGTATGGTATTGGCGGTCCTTTTGTTTGTAGGATTTTTGGTATGTGATACCAACGGCAGTAAAATCGGCGACTACACAACCGGTGAGGTATATGATATGATTCTTGCTGATACCTTTCATCTGTATGAAGGCGACGTAGAACAGAATCAGGTTCTCGATCAACTAGCCGGACTGCTTGATTTTGGAAAGTAAATCCGATATACTGAATCTACAAGTCAAACCATTTAAGGAAGCTTTACGAGGATGAGAAAATTAGCATTATGTGACGATATTTTGATGCATGTGGAAAAGCCGGCCCGCTATATCGGCGGAGAAGTCAACTCCGTCATGAAAGATAAAAAGCAGGTGTCGGTGCGCTTTGCCATGTGTTTTCCCGATGTCTATGAGATTGGCATGTCACACCTTGGCATCCAGATTCTCTATAGTATGTTCAACAGTTATGAAGATGTATGGTGCGAAAGGGTATATTCTCCCTGGACGGATTTAGACCAGATTATGCGCAGGGAGAATATCCCTCTTTTTGGGCTGGAATCGCAAGAGCCTATCCGAAATATGGATTTTCTGGGTATCACTTTACAGTATGAAATGTGCTACACCAATATCCTGCAGATACTGGATTTGTCGCAGATTCCCCTTCTTGCAAAAGACAGAGATGAATCCATGCCCATCGTCATTGGCGGCGGCCCCTGCAGTTATAACCCGGAGCCCATCGCTGATTTCTTCGATCTGTTCTATATCGGAGAGGGCGAGACCCAGTACCGTCCCCTTCTTGACTGGTATCTGACAAACCGAAAAAATGGCGGTTCCCGCCTGGACTTTTTGAAAGGTGCCGCCCAAATTCCCGGTATCTATGTGCCTGGGTTTTATGAAGAGGTCTATCAGGAAGACGGCACGGTCAAAGAGCGCCGTAAGCTGTATGATCAGGCGCCTGACACCATTCTCAAAGAGATTGTGATGGATGTGTCCCACACCCATTACCCGGACAAACCGGTGGTGCCATTCATCAAAGTGACGCAGGACCGGGTGGTGCTTGAGATTCAGCGGGGCTGTATCAGAGGATGCCGTTTCTGCCAGGCCGGACAGCTTTACAGGCCGGTCAGAGAGCGGGATGTGTCCATGCTTAAGGAATATGCCGCTAAAATGCTTGCCAACACAGGACATGAGGAGATTTCCCTAAGTTCCTTAAGTTCCAGCGACTATTCCCGGTTAAATGAGCTTTTAGATTTCTTAATTGAAGACTGTGACAGAAAGCATATCAATATCTCCCTGCCATCCCTCAGGATTGACGCCTTTTCTTTAGATGTCATGGGCAAGGTACAGGATGTCAAAAAGAGCAGCCTCACCTTT
>CAJUFU010000041.1 GCA_910585555.1 uncultured Lachnospiraceae bacterium | reverse complement strand
TATAATGTTTTGTACAATGCAAGTATTTTTTAAAGAAAATTTAAGAATTATGATATTTTTTTAATACTTGCAATCGGAAAGCCAAAATGATACATTATTCACAACTTTGAATTTGGTCAGGAGGAAAGGACAATGATCTTTGAAAGCCACGCACATTATGACGATGAAGTGTTTGATGAGGATAGAGAAGAGTTGCTCGGTTCGTTTCACGGGCAGGGGATTGGCACAGTGATAAATATAGGAGCAAGTCTTGCGGGATGTAAAGCGACAGTGGCGCTTACGCAAAAATACCCCTTTATCTATGGGGCAGTGGGAGTACATCCCAGTGAAGTGGGAGAACTGAATGAGGAGAACTTTGCTTTACTGCGAAAATGGTGTGCCCTGGATAAGATTGTGGCAGTGGGGGAGACTGGATTAGATTATCACTGGCCGGAACCGGGGCCTGCTCTGCAGAAAGACTGGTTCGAGCGTCAGCTGGTGCTTGCAAGGCAAGTGAAACTTCCTGTTATCATTCATTCCAGGGAGGCGGCAAAGGATACCCTTGAGATCATACAGGCTCATCATGGGGGAGAGATTGGCGGTGTGGTACATTGCTTTTCTTATGCCAAAGAGATGGCCAGGGAGTATTTGAATATGGATTTCTACTTCGGCATCGGCGGTGTGATCACGTTTAACAACGCTAAGAAGCTTAAAGAGGCGGTAGCGTATATTCCCATGGAAAAGATTCTTTTAGAGACGGACAGTCCTTATCTGGCACCGGAGCCTAACCGCGGGAAGCGTAACACCTCTTTGAATCTGCCCTGTGTGGCACAGGCCATTGCGCAGCTGAAGGGAATCTCCTATGAGGAAGTGGTGGAGATGACAGAGGCGAATGCCAGAAGGTTATTTGGTCTATAAATGATATAGAGCTGGTAGGATGAGTGGTAATTTTGGCTGGCTGAGGGGAGAAGAGGGGCAGATTCATGGCGAACTTAGGTAATTATAAAAACACAGCGGAGGTTTTACAAAAGTACCAGTTCCGTATGCAGAAAAAATACGGTCAGAATTTTTTGATCGACACGAATATTTTACACAAGATTGTGGAGGCGGCACAGATTACGAAAGAGGACTGTGTACTGGAAATAGGCCCGGGCATCGGCACGATGACACAGCATCTGGCGGAGGCGGCCGGCCGGGTGATTGCGGTGGAGATTGACAAGGAGTTGATTCCGATTTTGGAAGAGACCCTTGCGCCGTATGGCAATATCACCCTTTTACATGCAGATATTTTGAAAGTGGATCTGCAGAAGCTTTCAGAAGAACAGGGCATTGACCGGCCATTTAAAGTGGTGGCAAATCTCCCCTATTATATTACCACGCCGATTATCATGGAGCTGTTTGAGAGCCATGTTCCCCTGGAGAGTATTACGGTGATGGTGCAGAGTGAAGTGGCTGACCGTATGCAGGTGGGGCCGGGCACCAAAGACTATGGGGCTTTGTCTTTGGCGGTACAATATTTTGCCAAACCTGAGGTAATGGTCCGCGTGCCTGCTTCCTGCTTTATGCCAAGGCCAAATGTGGACAGCACGGTCATTCGTTTGACAAGACATGATAATCCCCCTGTGGAGGTGGAGGACGAGGCCTATCTTTTTGCGATAGTCCGGGCTTCTTTTAACCAGCGCAGAAAGACACTTGTCAATGGACTTGTAAACGCAGGCAATCTGGGGGTGTCCAAAGAGCAGGTGGAAGATGTCCTTGGGCAGATGGGACTTTCGAAAACGGTGCGCGGTGAAACATTTACTTTAGAACGGTTTGCAGAGTTGAGCAATCGCCTTGGACGAGTGAAGGGGTAGAAAGGATTTTATAAGATAAGTACAATATAGAGGGATTGTATATTGCGGCGTCTCCATATCTTGGTATATTCTTACAATAGGATACCAAAGTGGAGGTGCTTTTTTCTTTATATTTTATTTACATTGCCAGGCGTCTATGGTAAACTTAAACAGTAAAAAAAGTGGATAATATTGAATAAAGATACTGTGTAATAAAGTGAAACGTGAAAGTACGTTAAAGAGGTGAGCACCTTGGATAAATATGAATACAAAGTCCGTGCCGATGAGATTAAGGCATTGATAGCAGAAGGAGAGTATGCGGAAGCGGTTAAAATCGCGGATACGGTGGACTGGCGCAGAGTCAGAAGCATTATGATGCTGTGCACGATCAGCGATTTATACAAGATTAACAGAAGATATCAGGAGAGTAAGGAAATTCTTCTTTTGGCTTATGAAAAGCATCCCACAGGCAGACTGATTGTGTATTCCCTGTGCGAGCTGGCCATCAAAATGGAAGAGTATGTGCAGGCGATTGAGTATTATAAGGAATTTGTACAGATAGCACCGAAAGATACGGGCAGGTATATCCTGCAGTACAAACTCTATGAAGCACAGGATGTGAGCATGGAGGAGAGGATTGCAGTCTTAGAGGAGTTCAAGAAGCGCGAGCCCAGAGAGAAATGGGTATATGAGCTTGCCTATCTGTATCATAGGATTGGTCTGACCACCAAATGCGTAGAGGAATGTGATGAGATGTTTCTCTGGTTTGGAGAGGGAAGATATGTCATCAAGGCACTGGAATTAAAGGCGCTGCATCAGCCTTTGAGTGAAGATCAGCAGGAGAAATATGACCGCTGGATTGCAGGCAGGAGTGCCGGGGCAGTGGAAGAAGATTCGGTGGTGGAAGATTTACCGGAAGAAGAGGACGAGCCGGACGATTTGTCAGAGAATGAGGAGATGGTTTATGAGCCTGACGAAGAGGACGAGGCTGAAGAGGAAGAAGTCTTAGCGGCGCCTACTACGGAGCTGCCGGAAGTAAAGACTGTGGATGTGGGGCAGTATAATACCATTAATCTGCAGATGGTAGTGGCGGAGGGCATGAAGGAAGTTCTGGCGGATGAAGAGGACGAAGAAGACGAGCCTGATGATCTGCTGGAAGAGGATTATGACGAGCCTTATGAAGAGGATGAGGCCGATGATCTGCTGGAAGAGGATTATGACGAGTCTTACGAAGAAGACGAGCCAGATGACTTGCCGGAAGAAGATTATGATGAGCCTGACGAAGAAGATGCATTTCTTGAGGAGGAACCGGAAGGGGAGGAGCAGGTTCAGGATGGTTTAGCAGAGGAAGAGGATGAAGGCTTATCTATCACAGAGTCTATCATTGCACCTCTCTTGCAGGAGACGGCTAAGCTGCCAACGGTAGAGACGGGGGAGATAAAGGCGGAACCCGAGGAGACCTCGCAGGAGGATTCACTGTTCTTTGACGCACAGCAGATTATAGAGCAGATGAAAAAGGAAGCCGAGCGGCTTCAACAGGCGGCACTGCGCGCCCAGGCGGCCCAAAGACAGGCAGGACAGATACCGGGTGCGGCTACAGGTGTTCTCACACCTTTGAACACGAAGCCGACGGAATACGATAAAATGTTATCCCAGGAATATGACGGGCAGATCAGTCTGGTGATTCCCGAAGCAGAGAAGATGGAGAAGCAGATCACCGGCCAGCTCAGCATCGATGATATCATGGCTGAGTGGGAGCAGGTGAAGAAGACCAACGAAGAGAAGCGTATGGAGGATGTCCGTCAGCATATCATGGCGCAGACGGGCCGTTTATTTGCGAACTTTGATGAGGCCACCAAAAATGGTCTTTTAGAGGAATTAGAGAAGGCTTTCATGGCGGCTATCATGAAAGAGTCCGGTAAGAAACCGAAGGTTAAGAAAGTAATTATTCCGGAGGATGAAGAACCGGTGTCTGAGAAGACCATAGAAAAGCCTGCGGAAAAGGAAAAGCTTGTTCAGGAGGAGGAATTACAAGAGACACAGGAAGAAGAAACCGTAGTTGAAGAAGAGGCTGCGGAAGAGGAGCCGGTTAGAGAGCGTGCCGGAAAGAGAGGGCCCAAGAGGCCGCCTCACAGAAAGCCGAAACCAGTGGAAGAACCGGTAGAGGAGACAGGACCGAAAGTCCGCGATCTGACAACAGAGGAACAGGAGCTTTTCGGACAGTTTGTCCATCACCGCAAATCCAGGAAACAGCTTGTAAATGTGCTTGATAATATGAGCCTGGCTTCCTGTACGGGGAATGTGCTTGTCAGCGGCGAAGAAAAGGATATGGCTCTCGATCTGGCTAAGGCGCTGATTCGCGAGATGCAGTATAACGATGGTAATTTCTCCGGTAAAGTGGCGAAGATAGAGGGACCGGTTCTGAATAAGAAAGATGTTGCGGCTACTTTTGGCAGACTGGATAACGGAGCGCTGATCATTGACAGACCGTCTAAATTAAGACCGGAGACGGTATCTAAGATGATTAAGTTTCTAGAGAAAGATAATATGGGGCTTTTACTCATCATGGTGGATACGAAACAGAATATCAACCAGTTGTTGTCAGATCATGCAGCCCTGTCTAATAACTTTAATCTGCGTGTGGACATTGAGCCGCTTGATAATGAATCGCTGGTGGCGTATGCGAAGCAGTATGCGGAGGAGATGGAATATGCCATTGATGAATTTGGCATTTTGGCGCTTCATACCAGGATTGCGGACAGACAGACAAGCGACCACGAAGTAAGCCTTGCCGAGGTCAGGGAATTGGTGGATGAGGCCATTTCCTATGCAAATAAGAAGACGCCAGGACATTTTATGGATGTTCTGTTGGCGAAAAGATATGATGAAGACGACATGATTATACTGCGGGAGAAGGACTTCATGCACTATTAATCCAAAGGACACAGGGGGAACAGGAAATGGCAGTGAAACAGGAAAAAAGACCGGTAGGAAGACCGGCCAAAAAGACAGAAAAGAAGCCGGCGAAAAAGCCGGTGAAGAAGGTGGAGGAGAACCAGGTTTTTATCTCTGAAGCAGACCAGTATGTATTTGCACAAGGCAGTCACTACGATATTTATAAGAAGCTGGGTGCGCACCCTTCCGTAGAGGATGGGGTAAAAGGCATGTTTTTTGCCGTTTGGGCGCCTAATGCGGCAAGCGTACATGTGATTGGTACTTTCAATGACTGGAATGAGGAAATCCATGAGATGGAGAAACTTGGACCGGGCGGGATTTACAAGCTTTTTATTCCGGGTGTAGGAGAAAATGAATTATACAAGTTCTTGATTCGTACGGCGGCAGGGGAAAAGCTGTATAAGGCTGACCCTTTTGCAAACTATGCGGAGATGCGTCCCGGCAATGCCTCTAAGACCTTTGATATTGGTAAATTTAAGTGGTCTGACAATGTGTGGATGGATGCAAGAGCAGGGAAAGACTATAATAAGGAACCCATGGCAATCTATGAATGTCATATTGGTTCCTGGATGAAACATCCTGACGGTACGGAGGAAGGCTTCTACAACTACAGGGAATTTGCAGACAGAATTGTAGAGTATTTAAAGGAGATGCGTTACACCCATATAGAGCTGATGGGAATCGCCGAGTATCCCTACGACGGCTCCTGGGGCTATCAGGTGACGGGTTATTATGCGCCTACTTCCAGGCATGGCAATCCTGAGGATTTCATGTATCTGATCAATACCTTGCATCGCAATAAGATCGGTGTGATCTTGGATTGGGTGCCGGCACATTTTGCCACGGACGCACATGGTTTAGGATGTTTCGACGGCCAGTGCATCTATGAGCATCCGGACCCAAGGATTGGGGAACATCCGGACTGGGGCACCAAGATTTTTAACTATAGTAAAAATGAGGTCAGGAATTTCTTGATTGCCAACGCGCTTTTCTGGATTAAAGAATATCATATTGATGGTATTCGTATTGATGCGGTGGCTTCTATGCTTTATCTGGATTATAGTAAGAGGGAAGGACAGTGGGTGCCCAATAAGTACGGCGGAAGAGAGAACCTGGATGCGATTGAATTCTTTAAGCATTTAAATTCCGTGATTCATGGCGCTTATCCGGGATTTTTGACCATAGCCGAAGAGTCTACGGCTTGGCCTAAGGTGACTGGCAGTGTGGAAGACGATGGATTGGGCTTCAGCTTTAAGTGGAATATGGGCTGGATGCATGATTTCTGCGAGTATATGAAGTTAGACCCGCTGTTCCGTAAGAACAATCATTATGCCATGACCTTTGCTATGAGTTACAACAACAGCGAGAACTATATTCTGCCTTTGTCTCATGACGAGGTAGTGCATTTAAAATGTTCCATGGTAAATAAAATGCCTGGTTATCCGGTAGATAAATATGCGAATCTGCGTGTGGGATACAGCTATATGTTTGGTCATGCCGGCAAGAAACTTCTGTTCATGGGACAGGATTTCGGACAGGAGAGAGAGTGGAGTGAGGCAAGGGAGTTGGATTGGTTTTTACTCGGCGAAGAGCAGAATAAGGGTATGCACGAATATGTAAAGGAGCTCTTGAAACTTTATCATAAATATCCGGCGCTGTACACCATTGACAATGACTGGGGCGGCTTTGAGTGGCTCAATGCCGATGACGCGGACCACAGTGTCTACAGCTTTTTCAGAAAAGATGAAACAGGCAAGAACAATATTATGTTCGTACTCAATATGACACCGATGATGTGGGAGAACTACAAGGTTGGCGTGCCGAAGAAAAAGAAATATAAGCTTTTGCTGAACAGTGATGAGAAACGTTTCGGCGGTAACGGGCATGAGATTCCGGCAGAACTTACCGCAGTCAAGGAGACCTGTAATTATAAGGACTACAGCATCTGTTTTGATCTGCCTCCTTATACCGCAGCTATCTTTGTTTTCTAGGAAATGTGCATCAAAGGTTAAGAAAGTGAAAAATCATGCCGAAATAAAGGGTGAATGTGGATAACATTCGCCCTTTTTATCATTAAAAAAAGGTGTGAAATTGAAAATTTTAGTTGCAACTTTGTACTTGAGCACGTAAATTTGCAGACCGTGAAAGGAGCATACTTATAAATTATGAAGATTACATTTGATCACAGTCATATCGATCAGAATGTAGACAGGGCAGCAACAGCATATCGAAACACTCCAAAGCTCAGGACGGAGCGGACGAGTGATTACGCATTAGACATTTCTGGCACAGTTATGGATAACAACGCTTACGGGGGTCACGGAAAGACCGCAGAAGAGGTTATGCAAGCTGCGGGGCTGGTTGACGACCTGGCCGCGCAGAGAGACTATATGACAGTAATGTCTAAGACTATGTCTGAGGAAGATTTTAAACGCCTGCAAGAAGAAGGCTATTGTCCTGATGACATGGATATTGAGGAAGTTGTTACCATTGTCGATACCATCAAGGCGGCGCTTGTGAAAGGCGGCACACAGATCGCGGGCTACACCGACGATCTGGATGCGGAGACTCTGCGGCAGATTACGGGCAGCGAGACTTTTGCCAGAGAGCTTTGTAAGCAGTTTAAGGCCCATGATATTCCTGTTACCAGGGAAAATGTGGCGGCAGCTAAGGAAGCCTACGACAGAGCCGTGCAGATGAATACGCCCACGGAGGGCACTGTGAAATATATGGTGGAGAATAATATGGACCCCACCATAGACGATCTCTATAGGGCGCAGCATAGTGCAACGCCGGACAGCCGCAGACAGGGCCATGGTTATTACGCAACGGACAATACCGGATATTATGCCAAGAAGGCAGAAGACTATAACTGGGAGCAGTTACGGCCGCAGATGGAGCGGGTAATTGAAGAGGCAGGTTTGGAGATCACTGAGGAGAATCTGGAAGGGGCCAGATGGCTGATCGAAGCGGGCGTGCCGCTCACGAAAGAGACTATGTCGAAGCTGCATGAAATCGGGCAGGTGGAACTGCCCCAGGATACGGCAAGGATTTTATCAGCGGTGGCGGCGGCCATTTCAGACGGTAAGAGCGCAGATAAGGCTGATCTGGTGGACGGCAGGAGCAATCGGGAAAAGGCGGCCGATTATGTGGAAGCCTTTGCAAAGATCAGCGACGAGGCGGTAGATCAGACAGCTGCCGAGGAAAAGGATGTTAATCTGCGCAATCTGGAAAAGGCGCAGCAGGAGATAGAGCGAAACGGTATAGCGGCAGACACGCCCCAGGCGGTCACGGCAAGACGTCAGCTGGAAGAAGTTCGTCTGATGATGACCATAGAGGCAAACCGCAGGCTGATAGAGAGCGGTTATTCCATCGATACGGCGGATTTGGAGAAACTGGTGGACGCCTTGAAGAAGGTGGAGGAAGAATTGAACCAGAAACTCTTCGGGGAGACTGGTACGGCCGAGAAAGCGGCGTTGTACGATGAAGTACAGCAAAAGACCCAGGAGATACCTTACCTGCCGGCAGCGGTGCTGGCCCGCTATATCGGTGAAGAAGAATTATTTACGCTGGACAGCGTACATACAAATGGTACGGCGCTTAAGAACAGCTATGAGGCGGCCAGGGAATCTTATGAGACATTGATGACGGCTCCCAGAGCGGATATGGGAGATTCCATCCGTAAGGCTTTCCGTAACGTGGATGACATTCTAAAGGATATGGGCCTTGAACAGAACGAGGAGAACCGCCGGGCGGTGCGGATACTGGGTTATAACAGTATGGACATTACCCAGGAGAATATGGATGCCGTAAAGAAGTATGACATGGAGCTTCGCCAGACTATCCGCAAAATGACGCCGGCAGTATCCTTGCAGATGATTCGGGATGGCAAGAATCCATTGAATATGACCGTTGATGAGTTGAACCAGTACTTGGATGAGAGCGGCCATACGCAGGAAGTTAAGGAAGAGAAGTTTAGTAAGTATCTATATAAACTGGAACAGAATCACGCCATAGAAGAACAGGAGAGAGAAGCCTATATTGGTATCTACCGTATGTTCAGACAGCTGGAAAAGACGGATGATGCCGCAGTGGGCAGCCTGATCAGGGAAGGGGCGGGACTTTCATTCCAAAATCTACTCACAGCCATGCGCAGCACTAAGCGCCAGGGCATGGATTATACGGTGGATGACGAGTTTAACGGTGTAAATGCCGTAAACAAAGGGAAATCCATCACAGACCAGATTTTAAGTGCATTTCCTATGCTGGAACAGACCAGTGCGGATAAACAGTCTTTTTCCCAGGGAAAGGAACAGCAGGGCAGGGAAGGGGCGGAAGCTTATTATCATATGCTTGCCGGAGAAATCGCGGATACCATGGAACCAGAGATGCTTGCCCAGATGGAGCTTAGGGCGGATATGACCATGGATGAAATAGCGGAAGGCTTAGAGCAGATGTCGGCGGATGACAGACTGGAAACGGCATACCTGCAGGAAGCGTTACAATCCTATCAGGAGCTGGAGGGAATAGAAGACGCCATTGTGCGTGAGCTGACAGCTTACAGACAGCCGGTAACAAGTAATAACCTGACAGCAGCCGCAGCCCTTCGTAAGAAACCGGGAGCCCTGTATAAGAAATTAAACGAACTGGAAAAGAATACGGATGCTCCCAAAGGAAAAGAAGCAGCGGCACATTTGATAGAGAGTTTGACAGATCAGGACAGTGCAGAAGAAGCCTACGAAAAGATGCAGGATACTTTCCAGGAGATTCTGGAAGAGGCGAAAGAAGAGGAGACATCTTATCTGGACCTTAAGACCTTGCAGAGTTGTCAGAAACAGCTGGCATTGGCCGGGAATCTGGCAAAGGAAGAGAATTACCAGATTCCCGTGGAGATAAACGGGGAACTGACAGCCCTGAATCTCAAGATTCTGCACGGCGGTGAGGGCGGTAAAGTCAGCGCATCCATGGAGACAGAGACCTACGGGCGCATCAGAGCGCAGTTTGCAGTCAGGAACCAGACCGTTTCAGGCTATATTGCCTGCGATAATAAAGAGGGCACAGAGAAGCTGTGGGATATACAGGATGGCTTGAAGGAAGCGCTGGCAGTGGATAGCGCAGAGGGCGGTTCTTTGAAGGTTGGCAGTGTAGGCATTATGTACAGCAAAGAGGCAAATGCGGACGGATATACGCCAAAGGATTTGGAGACAGATGAGACCATACAGACGGCAGATTTGTACCGGATAGCGAGAGCATTTATCACCAGCGTGACGGCATAAAGGAGGATAACAAGAATGAAGATAAGTTATAATGCGGCGGCGATGCGTGCCAGCAATGCACTAAACGCATCAGACAGAAAAGTATCGAAATCTTTGGAGCGCCTTTCTTCTGGTCTTAAGGTAACCAGCTCAAAGGATAATCCTTCGGGTTATGCCATCGGCAAGAAGATGAATACACAGATTACCGGTATTTCTGTGGCGACCCAGTGTTCCAACAATGGTATTTCCATCATCGAGACAGCAGACGGTGCCTTGACGGAAGTGCATGAGATGCTGCAGAGAATGAATGAACTGGCAGTAAAAGGCGCTACCGGAACATTGACTACCAGTGATCGTATGACTCTTGATCAGGAAGTGAAACAGCTTAAGGCAGAGATTACCAGAATCGCATCCGACACGGAGTTTAACGGACAGCCGCTTCTGGATGGAACCTTTGACTTAAGAGGATATACGAATAATAATCAGGTTAAGGTAGATTATTATTCGGACGAAGTGGTTCCTAAGAATTATGTCATTGATGAGCTGAAGATTGTCTATAACGATGATGGAACCATTGATAAAGACAGGTCCAAAGTTGGGATTAAATATGATGGGGACAATGGGTTTCCGGCCGGTGTGAAATTTGACTCCGTAGGGCAGGATAAGATTACGCTGAAAGGTCCTCAGGATTTTGAATTGACTTTGATGGTTGAGCCCAAACCGATTAAGGATGCCGATGGAAATGTGGTAGCATATGGCACAGTGTCCCCTTTGGAGGAGAAGCAAGTATCTGTACCGCCGTTTGACGTTGCCTATAATTTTGTGGATACGAATCCGCCGGCAGCTACGGATTTTGCACCGGAGATAGATCTGACAACTACAATGGATAATCTTCAAGATGTGATTGGCGGAGATCTTCCGGCGGATGCAAAGATATCTTCCGTCATCGGCGATGATGCAGCCGGAACAGACACAATAGTCATTACAAACGATCAGGGCTTCAGATTAGAGCTTGAGGTAACAAGACCTGCCAATCAGACAACAGCGACACCGGCGACCGTGCAGACCGGAGGGGGCCAGGAAACGGCCACGATAGGTCTCATAATTGATGTCACAGGCATCGGTTCCATGGACACCCAGACAGGCGCCAATGAGGGGCAGCAGCTGGATATTCGTATCCCTACTATTTCCTTGAGCAGACTGGGTATCGAAAAGACGGAAATGACAACGCAGGACAGCTGTTCGGACGCAATCAATGAGATTCGGGAGGGTATCCTTTACGTCTCTTCTGCAAGAAGCAGATTGGGAGCTTATCAGAATCGTTTAGAGCATACCGTGAATAACCTGGATGTGACAAGTGAAAATATGACGTCTTCTTATTCCCGTATCATGGATGTGGATATGGCAGAAGAGATGACTAACTATACCACAGAGCAGGTAATATCCCAGGCGGCAGTTTCTATGCTTGCACAGGCGAATGAGAGACCGTCCCAGGTGCTTCAGCTGCTACAATAATTGCAGAAAATGAGAGGGGTGTCATCATGACTAAGGAATTGAAACAGGAGTATACGCTGCGGATTACGCAGGCGAATAAGACGCAGTTGATTACCATTCTCTATGAAATGATTCTGCTCTATATCGATGAGGCAAAGGATGCTTTGGATATAGACAGCAGGGCGGATTATAAGATGGCAGTCCGTAAGATACAGGGATGTGTGAATGAGCTCATGAACTCCCTGCATCTGGAATATGATCTGGCGCAGAAACTTTTACAGTTGTATCTTTTTATTAACAGAGAACTGGCGCAGGCCTCCATTCACTATGATATGGAACATCTGGAGCATGTCCGTATGGTGATTGGAGAGCTCCAGAAGGCCTATAAGAAGATAGAAAGTCAGGATTTGTCGGGTCCTGTTATGGGCAATAGCCAGACAGTATATGCCGGACTTACCTATGGCCGGAGTACGCTCACAGAGAATATAGCTGACCCCGCGGCCAATAGAGGTTTTTGCGTATAAATTACAGGACCGTTATGGGGCGGTAGGCTTTAGCACGTTCTTCCTCAGGCAGCAGATCTAATTCTGCTGCCTGTTGCAATAAGTATTTATAACGCTTCATAACAGCGTTTAATTCATAGATGTAACAGTCAATCAGATCTGGATCGGTCACGTTGTCAAATCCCGAATAAGCGTTTTCCAAGGCAAACCTGGTCTTAGCCAGTTCCTCCCTGATTGTCAGCTTTTCCCCATCCACAATCAAACCATTCTCCACCGGAATACAAGGACTCTGCCTGAAAATAACTCTCATAAAAACCCACCTTTCCATGAATGAGATTAGAAAATCTTTAGAAGTTCTTCTCATTCCAGTATAGGTAAAATTTGGATAAATATTCATGTAATATCCCCCATACATCGCGCATATGGTATTAAAAGACAAGTAATCTAACATTTTACGGAGGCATTTTATGGAAAACATGGGTGGTATGGCGGCAATTCTCGGTGTGTGTCTTGTGGTGTTGATAATCGGCGCGATGGGTAAGAAAGTGGAGTGGCTGGTGAACTTTGTTCTGCGGGCAGTTATGGGGACTATAGGCATCTATGGCTTAAATCTTCTGTTGGCGTCACAACAGTTTCCGGTGGCGGTGGGTATTAATCCCCTCACTGTTTTGACATCCGGAATCCTTGGATTTCCTGGGGTTGTGGTACTTTATGGAATTCATTTCTTCAAAATTTTGTGAGATTTTCACAAAATCATATTTTTTACGGATTAGGTCTAGACAAGTTCTACGGATGTGGTATAATTCAATTCACAACTCAAGAAATTCTATGAGAAGCGAAAGCTTTCATTCAATGCCATCAGGCATCGGGGATTTCTCCCAATTATTTCGTTGAGTCTAAATCATATAAGTTACGGAGGTGGTCTATTGGACTGAATATTTGTCAATCTATTTTGCTTTTTCTGCTATTGCTGTCAGCATTTGCAGATCTGAAAACAGACCGGATTCCCAATGGGTTCCTATTGCTCGGAACACTAATCGGTTTGGGCGGCAGTCTTTACAGCGGCCGACAGGTTTTGGAAATTGCGGTTTCTGTATCTTTAGCGTTTCTGCTTTTATATCCCCTGTATAAGATAGGCGCGTTGGGCGCAGGTGATGTAAAGCTGTTTCTCATGATTGGAAGCTTTTGCGCGGCGAAAGAACTTCTGATCATATTGGCGGGAGCTTTTGTAATCGGAGCGGTATTTTCGGTGGTCAAGTTATTGGCAGAACATAACGGCAGGGAGAGGATGTACTATTTTTTCTCATACTTGTCGGAGGTTATGCGGTCAGGGCACTGGAAAATATATGGGGAAGATTTGGTGGAAGATTACCGCACATACCACAAGAATAAGATTCATTTTGCCCTGCCGGTCTTATTTAGTGCGGCAATGAGAATAGGAGGTTTGATTTGAGTCAAAAGATTATGGCCATCTGCGATATAGAGGAAGGGTACGCTTTTCGCATGGCGGAGTACATATTGGAGAAGGTGAGGCTGCCCTATACACTGCATTTATTCACGGCGGCAAGCGAGTTGGAGAAATTTGCCATGCAGGAGGAAATAGCGGTCTTGCTCATTGCAGAGAGTGCCCTTAAGCTTCTCAAACAAGAGTATATCAGAAAGCAGGTGGAGCAGATATTTGTTCTGCAGGAAAGTGATCACAAGGAGCAGGAAGATTTGTGCTACATCAGCAAGTACCAGAGCCCGGAAAGAGTCGTGCAGCTGATCATAGAGTCGGTGGCGGATTTAGGGAGCTGGGAAGCAGAGGAGACGGTAAAAGAAACGGCGGTTAAGATGATAGGGATGTATTCTCCTGTCAAAAGATGTCTGCAGACTTCTTTTGCACTGTCTTTGGGGCAGATTCTTTCAAAGGAACATAAAGTACTGTATTTGAATCTTGAGACCTATGCGGGATTTGGCGGATTGCTGAAAAGAGAATTTGATACGGATATAGTAGACGCCATGTTTTATTTCAAGAGTGCGAGAGAGAAACTTGCCTTGCGGATGTCTTCCATCGTACAGAATGTGGGAGGGCTTGATTATATTCCTCCTGTGCAGTATTCCCTGGGACTTAAGGAAGTGACAGGAACACAGTGGATGGAATTTTGCCAGGATGTGGCGGCAATTGGGCAGTATGAATTTATCATTTTGGATTTGGATGAAGGGGTTAATGGACTATATGATCTTCTAAAGAATTGCTGTAAGGTGTACACCATCACCAGGGACGATTCTTTTGCGCAGGCTAAGATGGAACAATATGAGCAGATTCTTAAATTTAACGGCCTGGAAGAGATTGCACAAAAGACTGTTAAATGCAGATTCCCTATTTTCCGGGAACTGCCTGCAGGTTTGGAACTGATGACACATGGGGAGCTGGCCGCATATGCAAGGTCAATCATCAAAGAGGATATTTATGGATAACGTACAGGACAGGAAAAAAGAACTGAAAGAAAAACTTTCTGAAAGTATCGATTATTCGCGGGAGAGCAGTGATGAAGAAATCCAGGAGCTGATAGACGAAATGCTGGTCCGGGAGAGTAAGAAGATACCGCTTTCCTTGGCTAAGAGAGAGCAGCTGCGAAGAGAACTCTTTCATGCGATACGTAAGCTGGATGTGTTACAGGAATTTGTGGATGACCCGCAGGTTACGGAGATTATGGTCAATGGCCCGAATCATATTTTTGTGGAACGAGAAGGGAAATTGTACAAAAGCGATCTGAGATTTGAGAGTGAGGAGAAACTGCAAAATGTGGTACAGCAGATTGTATCCGACTGCAACAGGGTAGTTAACGAGGCATCTCCTATTGTGGATGCCAGACTCCAGAATGGGTCCCGCGTCAACGTTGTCCTAAATCCGGTAGCCTTAAACGGTCCGATTCTAACCATACGGCGTTTTCCGGACAAACCCATCACCATGGAGGACTTGGTGTCTTTCGGCTCTGTGACAGACAAGGTGTGCGCATGGCTCAACAAACTGGTGCAGGCGAAATACAACATTTTTATCAGCGGCGGGACGGGTTCCGGTAAGACCACATTTTTAAATGCACTGTCTAATTACATTCCGGCGCAGGAGCGCATTATTACGATTGAAGACAGTGCAGAACTGCAGATACGCAGTATTCCGAATCTGGTGCGTATGGAGACCCGAAATGCGAATGTGGAAGGATGTCAGGAGATTACCATAAGAGATTTGATTAAGACTTCTCTGCGTATGCGGCCGGACCGCATTATTGTCGGGGAAGTCAGGGGCGGAGAGGCCTTCGATATGATGCAGTGTCTTAATACCGGGCACGATGGTTCCATGTCCACCGGACATGCCAACAGCTCCGCGGATATGTTGAGCCGTCTGGAAAATATGATTCTTATGGGAATGGAGATACCCTTGGATGCTATCAGACAGCAGATTGCATCGGGAATTGATATCATTGTGCATCTGGGGCGCCTGCGGGACAGGTCAAGAAAGGTATTGGAGATTGTGGAGGTTCTCGGCTATGAAAAAGGGAAGATACAACTGCAGACTTTATACCAATTCACAGAGATGGGGGAGGATGCTCAGGGAAAGATTCAGGGAGAGCTTGTAAAGAAGGGGGAGTTGGTTTATGTCGAAAAACTGCGATCTGCCGGATTATGCTGAATATCGTTTTACATTGGTGCAGAAGCTTCTTTACCTGCTGGAAGGGAGTTTGTTTGTGGTAATGACAGGGTACTTCTTTTACCAGTCCTGGATTGCCTGTGCGTGTCTGTCTCCGGTACTGCTCTTTTTCTTCCGGGAAAAGAAAAAAGAATTGGCGGGAAAACGCCGTCAGGAACTGAGTGTGCAGTTTAAGGATTTGATTTTGTCTCTTTCCGCCAACCAGCGGGCAGGGTACTCCATAGAAAATGCCTTTCGAGAAGCTTACCGGGATATGGAAATGCTCTATGGCTTAAAGAGCCCTATCTGTCAGGAAGTACGGCATATTATCCTGGGACTGGAAAATAATGTAGTGCTTGAGAAACTATTGTACAGCCTGGGAGTCAGGAGCAGCCAACAGGATATCATGCAGTTTGCGGATGTCTTTCTGATTGCCAAAAGAAGCGGCGGGAATATGACGGATATTCTGGAAAAGACTGCGGCAGTGATTGAGCAGAAGATAGAGACGGACAAGGAGATTCAACTGATGATTAGCGCGAAAAAGATGGAGCAGAAGATTATGAATATGGTGCCTTTTCTGATTATCTTCTACATTGGGACGACTTCGAAAGGTTTCTTCGATGTACTGTACCACAATCTGATTGGGATAGTGATTATGACAATCTGTCTGGGCTTCTACGGGGCAGCGTATCTTTTGTCTAAACGGATTGTGGAAATAGAGGTTTAGGAGAGGCGCAGCTGCAGCCAATATTACGGGTATGGAAGGGAATGGTGATAGAGATGATATTCGTCTATGTGTGCATTATGGGGATGTTTGCCTTGCTGTTTATCCTGTCTTGGAGGGAGCGGGAAAAAGGGGTTTTTAGGAAAATGGCGGCCTATTTGTTACACAGGCAGCAGGACATAAGGCAGAAACATGCAGGGCGGGGAAAGAACTGGAAAAGGGATTTGAGCAGACGAAAGCTGGGCGATAAGCTTAAGACGCTGCATCCTGAGACAGCGGTCCCTGAACAGGTAAAAGAGTATTATTTGGCTCAGTACAGCATGATATTGATGGTGATATTTCTGGGGGATGTTCTCTGCCTGGCCGTATGGGGCAGTGCACGAAGCAGTCCTTTGCTGATGGACGGTAATTACCTGCGGCGTAATCCTTATGGCGGCGGTGAGGTGCCGGTGGGACTGGAGGCGCAGATTGAGGGAGCGGGGGAGGAAATATTTGCGTATCTGGTGGAGGAGCGCAAGTATACGCAGGAAGAGATAGATGTGCTGTATATGGAAGCATTGGAACAGCTGCCGGCCGCTATTTTGGGAGAAAATGAAGGTTTTGACGATGTGCGCAAGGATATGGAATTGGTAGCGGGTCTGGAAGGGTATCCTTTTGAAATTACATGGGAGAGCAGTGCCTATTCTGTAATCAATATGGATGGAACTGTAGATAATGAAGAACTCACGGAAGGGGAGATTGTAACGCTGACGGCTCATTTTCACTATGAGGAGTGGGACTTTGAGCATCAGCTGTATATACAGGTTAATCCGGTCCTCTACACTGCCAAAGAAGCACTGCGCAACCGGATGGATGAACTGCTTGCAAAACAGGAGGAGAGCACGAAGAACGAAGATAAGATGGTGCTTCCAGACCAGGTGGACGCGCATCCCATTGTATGGAGGGAAATTATAGAGGACAGCAGCGGATACTTTTTGATGCTGGTTTTCATAGCGGCAGGCGTTTTGTATTGGGGACATAAAAGAGAGCTGGACCAGAAACTGGAGCTTCGCAAGAAAGAACTTTTGTTAGATTATCCGGAGATTGTAAACAAGCTGGCGCTTTATATGGGCGCGGGCATGACCATCAGAAATGCGTTTCTCAAGATGGGAGAGGATTACAGGAAACAGGAAAGGCGAAAGAAAAGATATGTTTATGAAGAGATTCTGATTGCCTGCTATGAACTGCAGGGCGGCAGATTAGAGACCGAGGCGTACGATCACTTTGGCAGAAGATGCCAGGTGCAGGCCTATTTAAAACTCTCTGCACTGTTGGCGCAGAATCTCCGCAAGGGCAGCAATGACCTTCTGCAGATGTTACGGCAGGAGGCGGATAGTGCCTTTGCACAGAGAAAGAGCCTGGCCAAGAAGCTGGGCGAGGAGGCAGGCACGAAACTACTCTTACCAATGATGATGATGCTATGTATCGTTATGGTAATCATTATCATCCCGGCGTATTTTTCTTTCATGATGTAACGTTGGCAGGAGGAGTTTTATGTATAGATTGAGCAGTACTGGATTGGAGATCCCCATAGAGGGTTCCAAAATAAATCAAAGGAGGAAAAGGCAGATGAAAAAAGAACATGGAAAACTAAAGGGATTTAAAAGATTCCTGCGGGAAGAAGAAGGCATGGGCACGGTGGAGATTATTCTGATTATTGTGGTACTGATTGGCCTGGTGATCATCTTCAAGACACAGCTGCGGTCTTTGGTAGAGACAATCTTTGATAAGATTACCAAAGACAGCAAAACGGTAATGTCATGAGGCGGGGGTATATAACGGTATTTCTCTCGTTATCCCTCACATTGATTCTGTCCCTTGTATTCACAGTAATAGAAGGGGCACGAATCAGTGCCATACGCATGAAATCCGAGTGTGTGGCGGATATCGGCATGAATTCCGTATTGGCGGAATATCACAGGGAACTTTTGGAGCAGTATGATCTTTTGTTTGTGGATACTGCCTATGGGGGAACACGTCCGGACATTGGCAATACGGAGGCGCATCTTGAGAAGTATATGGAGATGAACTTTAGACCAAAGGCGCAAGGAGGTTTTCATACAAGGGATTTCCTCTCCATGGATGTAACGACTGTGAACATTGACGCTTATTCTGTTGCATCCGACCAAGGCGGTGCTGTTCTCAAAAGACAGATTACGGATTATATGGCAGATTATCCTTTGGGGGCAGTTCTGGAGAAGATTCCGCTGAATGTGGATATCCTGCAGTTACATGGATTGGAGTCAAGGGATGTTGCTGGGGAGCGGCAACAGTATGAGGCGCAGATTGCGGAGATCGGTTTACCTGAAAGGGAAGTGGAGGAAGGTAAATTCGAGGAGGTGCCGCTTGATAATCCGGCAGATGCAGCGAATGCCACCAGGGGCAGCGGTGTGTTGAATCTGGTGCTTGCGCAGCCTTCTCAGGTATCTACGGTGAAAGTCAATACCGCCGACTATCTATCCCATCGTTCTATTCTGCAGGGAACCGGTTTGAGCACGGAGGCGGCTGAGGTGTCCGGGGAACCTAACGAACTGGTCTTTGAGGCCTATTTGTTCGAAAAATGCGGCTATTACGGGCAGGAGCTGGATAAATCCCTGCTGAAATATCAGATTGAGTACATTTTAGCCGGAGAGGATACGGATTGGCAAAACCTTGAGCAAGTGGCAAAGAGACTCTTGAGATGGCGGGAGGCAGCTAATGTAATTTATATTCTATCAGATACGGTCAAAGTGGCGGAAGCGGAAGCGGCGGCCATGGCCCTTGCGGCAGTGACTTTATTGCCGGCATTGGCGGTGCCTGTCAAATATACCATTTTATTTGCCTGGGCTTATGTGGAGAGCCTGCAGGATGTAAAGACACTGCTTAGCGGCGGCAGAGTGCCTCTTATGAAAACATCTGCTGACTGGAAGACCGGAATTAACTGCATCAAAAATGTGCGTGAAAGTTTGACAGAAGACGGCGGTGGAAAGGGCTTGAATTACAAAGAATATTTACAGATTATGCTTTTCTTGCAGGATAAGACAAGCAGGGCATACAGAGCCATGGATATTATGGAGATGGATATTCGCCGTACGCCTGGAAATTCTAAATTTCGTCTGGACGGCTGTTTTGATACCTATGAGGCGGAGTTATCTGTGACCAGCGGGTTTGGCTATTCCTATGAAATGACAAGAAGCTATGGATTTTATTAGAGGAGGTGATAAAAGATGTTCTCTTTACAATCAAGACACAGGAAACCAAACAAAACGACAGCACATTCTCTCCGGGCATTTATCCTGTCCTTTCTCAGATTGGCAAAGAGGACATCTCTTATCACCGCCTTGAGGAGAGGGTCCATGACTTTAGAGGCATCCTTCGTATTACCGTTCTTTCTGTTTGCGGTACTCAATATACTTTTCGCCGTGAATATGATAAGTGCCCAGAGTAGAATCAATGCGGCGCTCCACCAGGTAGGCAATAAGATGGCTTTTGCCGGTTATGTTTACGAGAAGACGGCAGGAAGTGTAGTGCCGGACGGTCTTGGGGGCGTGGTATTGTCTCAGGCATATGCAAGGGGCCAGATTTTGGAATCTGTGGGCCGGGGTTATTTAGACCAGTCCTGCGTGGAGGGCGGCTGCAGCGGGGTATCTCTGGCGGGTTCTTCCGTCATGGGAATGGGGGATATCATCGATTTGCAGGTATCTTACCGGGTCAGGCCTTTTGTTCAGTTGATGGGTTTCGAAGGTTTTACCATGTCGCAGTGTTATTATGGCAAGGCCTGGACGGGATATGATGTTACAGGAAAGACAAAGGATGATCATGCAGAAGATCCTATGGTATTTATTACAAAGTCAGGGACGGTCTACCATCTGAACAGGAATTGTACTTATCTGAATCCGTCAGTGCAGGCCGTATCCGCAGAGGCCGTAAAGAATCTGCGCAATGAGTCGGGCGGCAGATATCATTCCTGTGGAAGCTGCGGCAGGGCAGGGGCACAGGGACAGGTGTACATCACAGAGTATGGGGACAGCTATCACAGCCAGATAAACTGCTCCGGATTGAAGCGGACTATCTATACGGTGCCGCTGTCACAGGTTGGCGCAAGGGGGAGGTGTTCTAAATGTGGGTAGAGATGATATTATTTCTGTTTCTGGCAGTTTGCGCGGTATTTGATGGTATTTGGAAAAGGATTCCCATAGCCGTGGTGTGGCTGGGAATCTTGACAGCGCTTCTGCTCCGCTTAGAGGGAGCGATGGGCGAGACTTCATGGCTGGCGGTGGGGTTGTCGGTTACACCGGGTATCATGTTTTTACTGTTAAGTTTTATATCAGGGGAAAAGGTAGGGTACGGAGACGGCTGGGTGCTTTTCATGATTGGAGCGTTTTTGGGAGCGGGAAGATGTTTCTTGATTCTGCTTGCGGCATTGATGGCGGAGTCTTTCCTGGTGCTTATCCTGCTGGCCTTTGGGAAAATACATAGAGACGGGGAAATACCGTTTGTGCCGTTTCTTCTGTTAGGAATGGGGGTGGTAGTGTGTTTTTGAAAAAGATGGTAAAGGGATATATGACCCTAGAAGCCTCGTACATTATTACCTGGACGCTGTTTCTCTTTGTACTTTTGCTATATTTGTCTTTCTATTCTTATGACAAATGCGTCCTTTTTCAGGACGCTTACACGGTATGCTTCCGGGGAAGTATCCAGAAAAGGGAGGACCAGGTAGTTCCTTACATCAACGCGCATATGAAAGAGCAGTTTGGCACCAAATATTTTGGCACAGGTCAGGTGCGGGGGCGTGTGGACAGAGAAGGCAATACTACCAGCGTGGAGGGGGAGTGTCAGGTGAAAGTTCCAGTCAGGCAGTTGTTTACTATGTATGACAAAGATGGATGGAAAATCACGACACGGGCAAAAGCACAGATTATCAATCCTACGAAAGTAATCCGCCGATGCAGGTGGGTGGGAAATGCGTTGAAAGAATAATGGCAGAAAGGACAGGATAAAAATGGTTGAGGCAAGGTATTTTAGAGATTACAGGCACAGCTACATGATACTACAGTGCAGACAGGAAGAGCTTAACAAAAGTTATCAATATAAGATTCTCACATCCAATAAGATTAAGGAAATTCTGAAATGTTCGTTGAGGTATGTAAACGGTATAACATATTTTTATTATGATATCAGTTCCCGGACCACTTTAGAGAGTATGTACCGTGGCAGGAAGATGAGTTATGAGCAGGTAAAAGATGTGTTAGAGCAGCTTTATGGAATCTATAATAAACTGGGTACTTATTTTATGGAAGAATCGAAGTTTGTGCTCTTGCCCGAATATATTTATTATGATTTGACAAATCGAAAATATATAGGCTTATATTATCCGGACTATGAGTCGGAAGTGGCTAATCCTTATGAACCGCTTATGGATTATCTGTTAGAACATATCGACGGAAAAGATGAGAGGCTTGCAGATTGTATGTACCGTATATATGAAATGTCGGAGGAGGCTAACTTTTCTTTGGAAGATGCTTTGCGGATGTTTGGCGGTCTGGGGGAGAAGGAACCTGTAGACAGCGGGACAGAAATGCTTACAGAGCAGGAAAATGCACGGACCGTGACGGCGTATGATAAGGATGACTTTTCAGACCTATATGAGTACAAGCAGCAGGATGCGGCGCCAGTTAAAGAGAAAAAGGGGACATTTTATCCGATTCTCACAGTCCTTTCTTTGCTGGGAATTGGGGGCGCAATGGGAATCTATTATTGCTATGCCTTATCACAGCAAGAGATTTTAGTGCTTTTGGGATGTGTGGGGTTGATGGGCCTTTGTCTGCTAATCAGCTTAAGAGGCAGTCTTAAAGCAGAAGGAAAGCGGAAAAAGCATCCGGAAATCAGTAAGATGCAGGAAGAAGCGTTATCGGATATTTATATGCCAAAGAAGAACAGCGTGTCTTTGGAACAGGTATTGAGCAAAGATATGGATTTGGATATCATGCAGCCCGAAAAGCAGCCCAGAGAGATATGTTCAGAGGCAGAAGCCGGGAGTGGTAATACAGTCTTTTTTGACAGCGCCGCATTGGCGGAACATAAGCTGTACGCCTTAGACAGGCGGAATAAGCAGCATATCGAATTAAACAAATTTCCCTACACAGTGGGTAAGATGGCCGGCTGCGTAGACTGTGTGCTTACAGATAATTCTATCAGCAGGATTCATGCCAGATTTGAAAGAGAAGGGGATTGTATACAGATGACGGATATGAATTCTACAAACGGTACTTATAAAAATGGCCTGCGTATGCAGCCTCAGGAGACTGTGGAGATTGAGCCGGGAGATGAGATTCGTTTTGGCAGTCTGCATTATTGCTATCGTTAGCGTTCTAATTGACATGATATGGTGAAAATGATACGCTCACTATGTAATAAAATTTTGAAGCAATGTAGTTGGGAGCGCCTATGACAGCAGTACAGTTGGAGGAATTGTTTTTATCCCATGGCTATTACAAGATTCCGTCTAATCTGCCGGAGTTTGTCTTTTATTGCCACCGGGAAATGCAGGCAGTCAATGTTATCCATGTGATTGATTATCGGCATGGACTTTATATTTCAGATGATCAGTATTTTCATTTGAAAGAGAAAATCATAGATTTTTTCAGGCAGAAGGGGGAACAGGAAGTTCATGTAATGTCTCTTATCCTGTGTACAGATACTGCAAAGGCAAGAAAGCTGTGTCTTTGTGACAGCTTTTGCTGGCTGGTTGATACAGAAATAAACAGGCTGATTATTCATGAGTCTCAGGTATCGGATTTTTATGGCTTGAAAGGAATATTGGAAAACTATCTTTATGAATTATCCCGAAAACCCAGGGAGGACACGGTCAAAGAAGCGGAAAACACGCAGAGAAATGAGGGGAGTAACAGAAGCGCCGTAAATTTTGCTCTTGTCAGTATGGTGCTGGTAGCAGTGAACGTAGTCCTATTTCTGATATGTACATTTACGGGGGAGTTGTTATATAATAAAGGTGCTCTGAGTGTTATGTATATCGTGGAAGAGGGAGCGTATTACAGAGTAATCAGCAGTATGTTCCTGCATTGGGATGTGCAGCATCTTTTTAGTAATATGATTGTCCTGTATTATGTGGGAGCGATTGTGGAGCGGAAGATTGGGCATATTCCTTATGTAGTCATCTATTTTCTGGCCGGGACAGCGGGGAATATCTTTTCCATGGGGTATGAGCTGTTTTCGGGAGAATATGTGATATCGGCCGGTGCCAGCGGTGCTGTTTTTGGCGTGGAAGGTGCACTTCTTTTTCTGGTGCTTATGCATCATGGACGCCTGGAATCCATGACGGCGGGCAGGGTGGCTTTTGCGGTTGCGTTCTCGCTTTACTGTGGGTTTACGAGCACGAATGTCAATAATGCGGCACATGTGGGAGGCGTTTTGATGGGATTTGTTGCTGCGGCAGTGATCTGTCTTTTGTCTCCATATGGCAGGATGAGAAAGGATAAAAGTCTATGAAGATTAATATTTACTATGGCGGAAGAGGATTGATGGACGATCCCACTCTTTTTGTGCTAAATAAAATGAAGGAAGTGTTGGAAGAACTGCGCGTGACAATCGAAGTGTTCAATTTATATGAACTTAAGAACAGTATTCCCACATTGCCTCAGACCATCAAGACAGCGGATGGCGTGATTTTGGGAACAACCGTGGAGTGGTATGGTATCGGCGGATATATGCAGCAGTTTCTGGACGCCTGCTGGCTGTATGGAGATAAGGAGAGAATCAGCCAGGTTTATATGTGTCCCATTGTCATGTCCACCACCTATGGGGAGCAGGAGGCTAAGCTGGATTTGGCCACAGCCTGGGAGATATTAGGGGGCCGTCCCTGCAGCGGACTTTGCGGATATATTGCCGACACGGCGTTGTTGGAAGAGAATGCTGATTATATACGGATTATTGAAAAGAAGGCGGAAAACCTGTATCGGACAATCAATCAAAAAATGCCCTGTCTGCCGGCCAGCAATCAGGCAGTAAAACAGAAAGTAGCTATCACGAAGAGTATTAATTTTACGCCCCAGGAGTCGGAGCAGCTTTCTCAGTATGTGTCGGATGATACTTATGTGCAGAGACAGAAAGCGGATATTCAGGAATTGGCAAGTCTGTTCCGTGATATGATGGGCAGCAGCGAGAAAGAAGATACCACAGAGTTTGTGCGTGAAATACAGGAGCATTTTGTACCGCAGCCAGGCTTTTCGGCTGGGTATAAAGTGGTGATCGAGGAGAAAAAAACGCCGTTAATGATTGACATTAACGGGGCAAAGTTGAATTGTTACTATGGAGACAGAGGACGCGTTGATGTGGAGATTCAGCTTGACCGGGCATCTTTTACAGACATCGTGTCGGGGCGGACTTCTTTTCAGACATCCTTTATGGCAGGTGACATGAAGATGAAGGGCGATTTTAAAGTACTGAGGGCATTAGATCAGGTGTTTGCATTTGGAACAGGAACTGTGGGTGAATAATTTTACGAAAGACGTCAGCGTTTTTGGCTTGATGCCTTGGAATGGAGGAAATGATGAAGAAAGATGACTGTATTTTTTGCAAAATTGCCAATGGAGAGATTCCATCAAAGACATTGTATGAGGATGATAAGTTCCGTGTCATTCTGGATTTGGGACCGGCGTCCAAGGGACATGCATTGATTCTGCCCAAAGACCACTATGCGAATCTTTTTGAACTGCCAGAAGAATGTGCAGGCGAAGTGATGAAACTGGCCCAGAAAATGGCTGTAAAGATGAAGGAGAAGCTTGGGTGCGAGGGATTTAACTTGGTGCAGAATAACGGCGAACTTGCGGGGCAGACGGTATTTCATTTCCACATGCATCTGATTCCCCGTTATCGAGAGGACGGGCAGAAGATTGGCTGGAAGCCGCAGGAAGTATCGGCAGAAGAATTGGAAGAGATTAAGAATCAGATTGTAGGTTAAAGGGGATTGGAAACATGCGGACGATAGAGGTTGCAGAGATTACCCGGCATATTAAAGAAATGTGTGTGGAAGCCAATCATTTTCTTTCCAAAGACATGGAGGAGGCTATGCGGCGGGCGGCTAAGGAGGAGAAAGCGCCTTTGGGCAGACAGATTCTTGACCAGCTGCAGGATAATCTTAAGATTGCAGGAGAAGATATGATTCCCATTTGTCAGGATACGGGAATGACGGTGGTGTTTTTGGAAATTGGACAGGAAATACATTTTGAGGGCGGAATATTGACCGATGCAGTCAATGAAGGGGTACGGCTGGGCTATACAGAGGGGTATCTGCGTAAGTCCGTAGTGAAGGACCCTCTAATCAGAGACAACACGAAGGATAATACGCCTGCAGTCATTCATTATGATATTGTTCCGGGAGATCAGGTTAGAATTACGGTGGCGCCGAAGGGATTCGGCAGTGAAAATATGAGCCGGGTATTTATGTTAAAACCTGCTGACGGTGTTGAGGGTGTGAAACAGGCAATCCTTACGGCGGTCAAAGATGCGGGACCAAACGCCTGCCCGCCGATGGTGGTGGGTGTCGGTATTGGGGGAACTTTTGAGAAATGTGCGTTGATGGCCAAACATGCATTGACAAGATCTTTGGAGGAACGTTCTGCCATTCCTTATGTCAGGGAATTGGAAGAGGAGATGCTTGTGCGGATTAACCAGACGGGTATTGGACCCGGTGGTTTAGGCGGGACCACCACAGCACTGGCGGTTAATATCGAGACCTATCCTACGCATATTGCGGGTCTTCCTGTAGCGGTGAATATCTGCTGTCATGTTAACAGACATGCTGTGAGAGTTGTGTGAGAAGGCATGAAAAATGAGTTTTTTCTATATATATAGTGTTTTGAGGTAAATTAGATACCATATCTATTGTTTTTGAGTTGTGAAAGAAAGGTATGAAGGCTATGGAACAGCATATCAAAGTGCCTATGTGCAAAGAAGATGCGGCAAGACTGCAGGCCGGTGATTATGTTTATCTTACGGGCACCATCTACACGGCGCGCGATGCGGCACATAAGAGAATGTATGAAGCTTTGGAGCGTGGAGAGAATCTTCCGCTGGAAATAGGGAATAATATCATATATTATATGGGGCCTTCTCCCGCAAGAGAAGGAAGGCCGATCGGTTCTGCAGGACCTACCACGGCAAGCCGTATGGATAAATATGCGCCTGCGCTGTTGGATTTGGGATTGCTTGGTATGATTGGCAAAGGCAGACGCTCGGATGCGGTAAAGGAGGCAATTGTCAGAAATGGCGCTGTATATTTTGCGGCCGTGGGCGGTGCAGGCGCGCTGCTATCCCGGTCCATCCAGTCATCGGAAGTCATCGCCTATGATGATCTTGGTACGGAGGCAGTTCGAAAATTGGAAGTAAAAGATTTTCCGGTGGTCGTGGTGATTGATGCCAAAGGGCACGACCTTTATCAGACGGCGATAAAAGAGTACTGTGTCGAGGAGTTGTGAGAAATTTTTATTGTATCTTATGAAAAGGCATTGACAAACAAAAATACCTTCTGTATAATTTACTTTGCGTTGTGAATGACGTAGAACTATATATTGGTAGAGGAATAGTTCAGACTTGTGGAGAAATACTCAAGAGGCTGAAGAGGCGCCCCTGCTAAGGGTGTAGGTCGC
>CAJUFU010000040.1:16554-28438 GCA_910585555.1 uncultured Lachnospiraceae bacterium | reverse complement strand
TGCTGTATGTATAATCTGGAAGATAACTTCCCTATTGAGATTCGGGGCTGTACGGCTTTTGCCTATTCCCAAAATGGCAGATTGATATATGGCAGAAATAATGATTTGCCGCCTTATCTGCGTGATGGATGTAAAAGTGAAATTTACGCACCGAGGAATGGAAACAGATTTAATATCACTACATCTTCTTTTATCAACGGTGAAGAGGGACTAAACGAACATGGGCTTGCCGTGGCAATGACGTTTGTAATGACCGACCTTAAGAAAATACAAGCAGGATTTAATTCATGTTTTATTATACGATATTTGCTTGAAAAGGCAGATAGCACTGAGCAGGCGATTTCATTGCTTAAGAATCTGCCAATCGCTTCTAACTGTAACATTTTACTTGCAGATAAAAGCGGCAATATGGTGGTGGTTGAATGTACGCCGACTCTCAAAAAAGTCCGTGAAGCGGAAATATTTCACGGAAACAGGATTGTTTGTACTGTCAATAGTTTTACTTCTGATGAAATGAAGCCCTATGACGATGCAAACGGGAATGATTATGATTCCCATTTGCGGTATAAGGTTGTCTTAGACAGCTTTTCTTCGGGGAAGATAAGGGACGATTATATCGAGACTACCAAGCAGCTTTTGAAAGGCAATTATGGATTTATGTGCCAATATGACAATGAGCCAGATTTTGAAACAGTTTGGAGTTCCATATTTGACTTGGAAAGTTTAGCTATTTATCGTGCAGAGGGCGACCCAAGAAAAAAGAAATTTGTCAGCGATAACAGGCTGCATGATATAAAACAGAATATGCTAGATAAACAGGAGAAGCTCACCAAATAAGAAACGATGTTCGGTGAGCTGATATCTCATGCTTTGATTTCCCTCCGACTTTGTTTTTTAAAGCAGGTCGTATTTCTCAAACGCGGCCTGCAATCCCCCCTCTTCCACCGTACCGCAGACATCGTCGGCCATCTCTTTTAATCTCTCACTCCCATTTCCCATACAGATACTGAGCGCCGCGGTTTCCATCATCTCCAGATCATTCATGCTGTCTCCAAACGCAACCGTCTGCTCCACGGGGATCCCCAAATATTCACATATACTTAGAATCCCCGTACCCTTATCAAAATCACTGCGCATCACTTCCCCATTGGTAAAGCCGTAGGCATCTGAATCCTGAATGCAGACATGATACCCTGCCCCCAGCCTCTCTTCGAGCGCTTCTACCGGCTCCCTCTTTTGACTGACAATGACAATCTTATAAATCGGTTCTCCCTGATACGCCTCTATCGGAAGGATATTTAATGACTTTTCAATCTGTTCACGCCAACGCAGCATTTCGCTGTTGCTATCTTCCCCTGCATTTCTGCGCAAAAATTCTTTAAATCTTTCATCTGTATAAGAGCCCTGTTTGCTCTCAATGGTATAAAATATATGCTGCTCTTCCAGCAATGCCAGTACTTTGTCCTTTTGCGCTTTTGTCATCGGTTTATCACAGACTACCTGTCCGCCGCACTCCACATAACTGCCGGAACTGCCAACAATGCCATCAAAATGATATTGTAAAAGGGGTTTCAGCATTGCATAGTTTCTTCCCGTACACAAAAACACCAGATTTCCTTTCTCCTGTGCCCGTCGTATGGCGCACAGCGCCGAAGCAGGGGGCACGTTGCTTCCCGGTGTAGTCAATGTCCCGTCAATATCTAAAAAAATAAGTTTTTTGTCCATACTTTCCTCTTTTCTGTCCAGACCATATTCCTATTTCCTAATATGCAATCGATTTCACACAAATCATAACATATTTAGATTCCCATTGCAATCCCCTTTCCACTATTGTGAATTCCCTTATGGTTCTCGGATTTTAAAATTTCTAAATATTCCTCTTGCATTCTCTATGCCCATCCGCTATAATCAATCCCATCAGGCAAAAAGTGAGGTAACACCGCATTGAGAATGTAATCTGTTTCTAACAACTTAACACAGTAACAAGTCAAAGTTTGTTATCAGAGGCAGATCATATTATTGGTGTACTGTATTTTTTTGCGGGTTTCTATTCTATAGGCATTCCCGTTTCTTTTTAAGTTCCTCTGGTAACAGAGGTTTTTTTATTGCCGCGAAGAGGATTCATCTCTTTGCGGGAAAAGAAGGGAGTGCATCTATTATGTCACAGATTCAGGTATCTGATTTAACATTTTCCTACGATACCAGTTATGATACTATTTTTGAAAACGTATCCTTTGCCATCGATACGGACTGGAAGACTGGTCTGATCGGCAGAAACGGTAAGGGCAAAACCACGTTCCTTAATCTGCTGTCGGGTAAATACAACTTTAGCGGCGCCATCACCCATTCTACCTGCTTTGATTACTTTCCCTGCCCGGTCACAAGTAAGCAAGCAAAACTGATCACCGCAGATCTGGCAGAAGAGCTTGTACCAGATTTTGAGCTCTGGAAAGTCTGCCGGGAATTGGACAGTCTGGGAGCCGATGCAGAAGTTCTCTACCGGCCATACGAAACACTCAGCCACGGGGAACGCACGAAGGTCATGCTGGCCCTGCTCTTTTCAAGGGATAATCATTTCCTGTTGATCGACGAGCCGACCAACCACCTGGACATAGAAGCCAGAACCTTGTTACGGGACTATCTGCGCTCGAAAAAGGGATTTCTATTAGTCTCCCATGACAGATGGCTTTTAAATGAATGCGTAGATCACATTCTGGTCCTAAACCGCAGTACCATACAGGTGGAAAAAGGCAATTTCGACAGTTGGTACGCTAACAAAGAAAAAAGGGACCATTTTGAACAGGCTGAAAATGATAAACTGAAAAAAGAAATTGGAAAGCTGAAAGAATCCGCAAGGCGCACCGCCATGTGGGCCGATAAAGCGGAAAGCCGCAAAATCGGTTATGACCCTGCCAAAGAGCATGACCGCTTTATAGGCACCCGCGCCTACATCGGCGCAAAATCAGCCCGGATGCAGCAACAGCGCAAGAACCTGGACCACAGGCGCACAGCCGCCATCGAAGAAAAGGAAACCCTGCTCAAAGATATAGAAACCGTTTCCGACTTAAAGCTTCCTACCCTGACACACCATAAGCAGATTCTGGTACGCGCAGATCACTTAAACCTTGGATACGGCGAAACTACTGTTATAAAAGACCTTCGCTTTTCCCTTGGACAGGGCGAGCGTTTATGGCTGCAGGGCCCCAACGGTTGCGGTAAATCCACCCTGATCAAAGCGATTCTTGGGGACGTTTCCGTGAAAACCTCCGGTGAACTGCAGATTGCAAGCGGTCTTATCGTCTCCTACATCAACCAGGACACTTCGCATATAGCCGGCAGTCTACAGGATTATATCCACTCCGCCAATATGGACGAAAGTCTTTTGAAAGCCATTCTGCGGCAGCTTGATTTTTCCCGGACACAATTCGACAAGCGTCTGGAAGAATACTCCGAAGGCCAGAAAAAGAAGCTGCTGATTGCTACAAGCCTGCTTACGCCCGCTCATCTGTATATCTGGGATGAGCCCCTGAATTACATTGATATTTTTTCCAGAATGCAGCTGGAAAAGTTAATCCTCACGCACCGTCCAACACTGCTATTTGTGGAACATGACCGGACATTCGGAGAAAAAATGGCCACCGCCGCCCTAGAAATGAAAATATAAATTTTTATTTTATATTTTCTTTCTTTTTTCTTTCGAATTTTGACACATCCCATTCACAAATTGTATGTATAGTATTAATTGTAGTTGAGACAGAGCCGAATCAAAGAATCCGGCCCGCAAGAATATCCTACATAGATTCTAAAGCGGTGGTTACTACACTATCAATGGAGTCGCCGGTGCTGAACTGGTGCCGACCGGCTTCGACTAAACATAACAGTGCATTTAGCCAATGCCTGTTGACATATATTTGGACTGATACATTTCTATCCTTCTCACACATAGAAAACGGCGTTCAATAAGGACGCCGTTTTCTATATTGATTTATACCAGCATTCCCGCCAGAACGATACTGGCTATAATACCTGCCAGCGTGGCTAACAGCGCTCCTTTCAAAGTATAGCGCGTCTTCGTGACCTTCGCCGCCAGGAAATAAACGCTCATGGTATAAAAAATCGTTTCCGTACAGCTCATCATAATAGAGGTGGTAAGCCCAATCAGCGAATCCGGTCCGTGATTTTTAAAGATATCCAGAACCAGCCCGGTAGCCGCCGAAGAGGAGAACATCTTTACCAACATCAATGGAATCAATTCTGCGGAAAATCCAAGCCGCGCTGCTATCCCGCCAAAGAGGCCCCCTATAAATTCCAGAAACCCAGATGCCCGCAGCACCCCTACTGCCACCATCAGGCCGATCAATGTGGGCATAATCTGAATGACCGTATGGAAGCCGTCCTTGGCGCCTTTGATAAAGTCCTCATATACATTGCAGCGGCTGGCAATTCCGTAAGCCACAATATAAAAAATGATTACCGGGATGATGATATTGGAAACATTGGATAATACGGAAGCCATGCGTACACCTGTGGAATCTTTTATAAAAATCTATGCAGACAGATAAATTTTTATTATACTTAAAGTAATTTGCTTCGCAAATAACTTTGCGAGTACCGCTTCGCGGCCTCGGATACAGCAGTAACTATTGCTTCGCAAATAACTTTGCGAGTACCGCTTCGCGGCCTCGGATTCAACATTTACATCAAATATAGAAAGGATGGTATAAAATTGTCAGCACTCAAAAATTATTCTTTGCGGGAGGTTCCGTATTATAAGGTTCACGGACGGACGGTTCCGGGCGTTTGTCCTGTGCCGCTTTTCTTTCAGGGAAGCGCTGTGGAGGTGAATGTATCCGGTTCGGAGTTGTGGATTGATATAGAAGCAGATTATCACATGCATGAGATGTGGGTTACCTGCGAGATTAACGGCGAACTGATGAGCCGGCAGATGCTTATGCCGGGCAGGTATCCTTTATGCCTGTTTCGCGGCATGAGCGCGGGTGTCGTCAAAAACGTGCGCTTTACCCGCGAGCTGCAGGCTATGACGGAAGATGAGGACTGTTATCTCCTTGTACACGGCCTGCAGACGGACAGTACTTTTTATCCTGTTCCCAAGAAAAAATATACTCTGGAATTCGTAGGCGACAGTATCACTTCTGGCGAGGGAACCTATGGCGCTAGGGAAGATACCGACTGGCTCCCCATGTACATGGGCTACAGCCGCAATTATGCAAAGATGGTATCGGAAGCCCTGGAGGCAGACGCCTATCTGATCTCCCAGGGCGGCTGGGGTGTACTTTCCAGCTGGGATGGCAATCCCAACTGCAATATCCCCTCCCGCTATGAAAAGCTCTGCGGACTCTGTGACGGGCCTGTCAATGAGAGTCTGGGAGCCTTTAAACCTTATGACTTCACGGGCCGTAAAGTTGACGCTCTCATCGTCAATCTGGGCACCAACGATGCCTCTGCTTTTGTGCAGTCTGCCTGGTCAGACACTGTCACCGGGGAACGTTTTGAGCAGCGCCTGAACCCGGACGGCACTTTTCATGAAGAAGACCTGCGTCGGTTCAAAGACGCTGTCATTGACTTCCTAAAAATGTTACGAAGAAACAATCCACAGGCACACATTGTCTGGTGCTATGGTATGCTGGGATATGACCTCTCTCTGGCAATCAGCGATGCCATCAGCCAATACTGCGCCGCAAGTAAAGACAATAACGTCATCTTTCTGCAGCTTCCGGACACCACCAAAGAGACAGTTGGTTCCCACGAACACCCCGGCGAAAAATCGCATCAGCGGGCTGCCCGGGTGATCATCGAGTATTTAGAAAAATATTTTCAACGATAAAGAATCATAAAATTAAAGAAGCTTTTACAACGACATCTTGTCTTTCTACCGCTGTAAAAGCTTCTTCCGTTATACAATCTGCATGTAAAGCGTTTTTGTATCCAGTGTCACCTTACGCAAGGCATATTCGGGTCTCCCTCCGCTCCCGGAAGCATTTTCTCACCCCGAATCCACTTTTCATCCACACATACGTATTTCATACATCTGCGGTTTCCATAGCTGTATGCCGCATGGATTTTTCCGTCCTTGGACTGCATCATCACCGGATATTCATACCGGCGGTTATTGATATCGTTTAATTCCCCTACGAATCCTTCGCCTGGTTCCACGATACGCCTATATGGCCAAGTCTTTACAGAGTTGTCCGGCCAATACCAAGCTTTTTGGCCGCCAATGTCTGGTTGCCGCCGCACTGAGATAACACCACCTTGACAATCTCCCTGGTCATTTCATCCAAGGACCTTTCATTGATCACCTGACAGTCTATCGTCACATAAGGGTACTTGCGCAGGGAACTTTCCAGATAGAGCTTTGCCGCCATCTCGTTTTTTCAGTCCCCCCCCCCCCAGAATCATCATCGGTATCATGTTCTGGTTGAGCATCCTGATCTTCTCCCCCATGAGCCTTGCGCTGGCCGTCAAAGAATAGAAACTGCTTGAATACATGACAGAAACTTCTGTATAAGAAGAAAAACGGATACCGTGTTTTCCGTCGCCCACCGGAAAAGGATTCTACTCCAGACAGAATATATAGTAACTCTCTTCCAGATACTCTGTCTTCTCTGCCAGGACAGAATACAACCCATTATCAATCATATGAAATGCCTTTACCTGTATGAGCTCCGGATCTAAGTTACCCGTGAAGGCAGTCAACTCGATCTCCTCATATTTCTCCGCCGCCATGACCATGGCATTTCTTAAATTCTCATAAGGAGCAATTCCCAGGATTTTATATTTTCTTTTCATTCCTTTCTCTCCCTGTTTCTTTTGGAGAAGGTTCTTAACGTATCGTTCTTACACTAATCAGTCAGCGTTCCAATTCCATCATGCCCAGTTTCAGTGCTCCCATGATGCCCTGCTTATCATCAAGGCTCTGCACCACAATATAGGAATCCAAATCTTCCAGCTCTTTGGTCTTAATATACCCATGCAAAAGCGCCTTATATTTCTCCCGCACCAGCGGCAGAAGCTGTGTCTGATGCATTACGCCGCCGCCCAATATAATGCGCTGGGGAGATAATGTCATGGTGTAGTCCACCAGAGCCTGGGCAATATACTCAGCCTCCATCTCCCACACTTCCGGCCTGTCCGCAAGCTCCACTGCCTTCTTTCCCCATCTTCCCTCGATGGCAGGACCGGCCGCAAGACCTTCCATACAGTTTGCGTGGAAGGGACAGAAACCCTTGTAAGTATCCTGGGGAAGACGGCTTAAGAGAATATGGCCTCCTTCCGGATGCATCATACCGTGAAGCAGTCTGCCATCCACAATTGCGCCCACGCCTACGCCGGTTCCGATGGTGATATAGATACAGCTATGTAATCCCTTGGCTATCCCCCAGGTAAATTCTCCAAGCGCAGAACCGTTTACATCCGTATCAAATCCAACTGGCACGCCCAGTTTATCCTTAAATGCACCCACCATATTATAATTCTGCCACGCCAGCTTCGGTGTGGTTGTGATATAGCCGTAAGTCTCGGAATCTCTATTCACATCAATGGGTCCAAAACAGCCGATACCTAACGCCTCTATCCCTTTTCCTTCAAAAAATTCTAACAGCTTCGGTATCGTAATATCCGGTGTCTGCGTGGGAATGGAGACCTGCTCCATAATCTCCCCGTTTTCATTACCGATAGCACATACCATCTTCGTGCCGCCTGCTTCCAATGCTCCTAATATCATGCTCCCTCCGTTCCGAAACCGCTCCATAGACTATCCTATATTTCAGACAGTCTGCCGGCTGTTTCTCTTCTTTCATCATGAATCTATTGTTTCCTCTGTTTCCTTTTCCCTATTTCTTTAATCTATGGCACGGCCATCTGCAATGCCGCCCGCCGCTATAGCAAAGGCTCCCGGTGTGCCATCCTTCAATCCATGGCGGTCACGATATCTCTTGCCACATATACCCCGCTGGCGGATGCATGAGACAAAGAATGGGTCACGCCGCTGCCGTCGCCGATGATGTAGAGGCCCTTATACTTGGTCTCTAAATGTTCGTTAATCTCCACCTCCATATTGTAAAACTTAACTTCCACTCCGTAAAGCAGTGTGTCATCATTGGCCGTACCCGGTGCGATCTTATCAAGTGCATAAATCATCTCAATAATGCCGTCCAAAATACGTTTCGGAAGCACCAGGCTCAAATCTCCCGGTGTTGCCGCAAGTGTGGGCTCTATCACGCCTTCTTCGATACGCTTGTTGTTACTGCGTCTTCCACGCACCAAATCGCCAAAACGCTGTACAATCACACCGCCGCCCAGCATATTGGAAAGTCTGGCAATGCTCTCCCCATACCCGTTACTGTCTTTAAAAGGTTCCGAAAAATGCTTGGCCACCAGGAGTGCAAAATTAGTGTTATTGGTCCGCTTATCTGCGCCCTCATAGCTGTGTCCGTTTACCGTTACAATACCGTTTGTATTCTCATTCACCACCATGCCATAAGGATTCATGCAGAAGGTTCTCACACTGTCCTCAAATTTCTCTGTACGATAGACAATCTTGCTCTCATACAGCTCATCTGTCAGATGAGAAAAGATCACCGCCGGAATCTCCACGCGCACACCGATGTCCACGCGGTTTGATTTTGTGTTGATGGAAAGTTCCTCGCACACCTTTTCCATCCATTTACTGCCGCTTCTCCCTACAGATATGATACATCTTTCACACTCGTAGGATTCCTTCTCCCCGATTACCCTGTAGCCGTTTTCTGTCACTTCCACTGTCTTAATGGGTGTATCAAAGTAAAAGTCGATTTTATCCTGCAGCGCCGCATAAAGATTCTCCAACACAATATAGTTAATATCCGTTCCTAGATGTCTAACCGAAGCGTCTAACAGATTCAGGTTATTCTGCAGGCACAGCTTCTTAAACTGGGTCCCGGCAGTAGAATACAATTTTGTACCCTCGCCGCCATATTTCATATTAATTTCATCTACATAACGCATCAGCTCAATCGCCTGCTTCTTACCCACATGTTCGTGAAGCGTACCGCCGAAATCGTTGGTAATGTTATACTTTCCGTCGGAGAAAGCACCCGCTCCGCCAAATCCGCTCATGATAGAACAGCTCTTACAGTTGATACAGCTTTTTACTTTGTCTCCGTCAATGGGACAATGCCGCATTTCCAGCGCATGTCCCGCCTCGAAAACCGCTATCTTCAAATGTTCCTTTTGCTGCGTCAGTTCATAGGCAGAATAGATACCGCCAGGCCCTGCCCCAATAATAATGACATCATATTTCATATAATACCCCCGTCTTTCAACTCTTCTATATATCGATAATCATTATACCATACAACTTTCAGCATGTCATTATCGCAGTCAGCAATCTTTTAAAAGCAGTTACAACGGTTCTTGAATTGAAATCTAATGGACAATATGATATACTTTCCTTCAAAAGCGGACATAAAAATCTTTTATATAAAACAAAGGATAAAAGATACGCTGCAGTATAAAGTGGGAGGGGTTTTCGTGGTCATTCAGAAAAGAAAAAAAGTCGTATTAGCAGGATTTGCCGTCCTGATTGCCGTCAGCATTCTTGTGTTCAGCATATCTTCCCTGATCATAGGCAGGAAAAGCAATGATGCCATCAGTCAGGTGGGAGAAGTCTATACCCACGCCATGGCTGAACAGTTAAAAGGAACCTTTGATGCAGTCATCAGTATGCAGGTCTTTCAGGTGCAGGGTATTGTGAAAAGAACGCCGCCCGATACTATAACATACGGTGCAGAAATGATAGAGGAGCTCACAGAAAGCGCCCGTGTACGCAATTTTACCTCCCTCGTCCTTTATACAGAAGATGGGGAACCGGAAATCATTTACGGCGATATGGTAGAATATAACGACGAGACCACCTTTTACACGGTCTTACAGAACAGCAGCCAGCGCGTCTTCTCCGGATATAACGACAAAGGGGAGAGAATGCTATGCCTGCTAATCGATGCCGAATATCCCATGCACGATGGTAAGACCAGTTCCGCCATGGTAGCCGCACTTCCAATGAATTATTTGGAAACCGTTCTTTCCTTAAACGACAAAACAACCGGCATGTATTCCTTTATCATTCGCAGAGACGGTACTTATGTTGTAAGGAATCTGGATGATGATAATTACTTTGACCGCATTCTGGATATATTTGCCGGTTCCAATACCACCGATTCGAAAGACCAGTACGTTCACGATCTGCAGACTGCCCTCAACACGGATGCCGATTATTCTTCTCTCGTTTATAACGGTGATGAGTATGAATATATGTTATGTACACATTTACCGGATTCCGAGTGGTATCTGGTTTCCATTATGCCTTTTGGATTATTGGAAAGTATTGTCAACGATATGAACATACAGCGTCAGGTCATTATATTGACCATGGCCGGTGTTATTCTCGTGGGAATCATCATTATCTTTTTCCTCTACTACAGACTGTCACAACAGCAGTTACAAGAACTGGAAAAGGCGGAGCGGGAAGCGGTACAGGCTAATAAGGCCAAGAGTGAATTTCTTTCCAGCATGAGTCACGATATCCGGACCCCGATGAACGGTATCGTGGGCATGACAGCCATAGCCATGGCCAACATCAACGACATGACCAAAGTAAAGGAATGCCTTGGAAAGATAACTTTGTCCAGCAAACACTTACTGGGGCTGATCAATGATGTCCTTGATATGTCCAAAATCGAAAGCGGCAAACTGTCCTTAAATATGAACCAGATTTCTCTGCGGGAGGCTATGGAAAGCATTGTCAATATCGTGCAGCCGCAGATCAAGGCAAGGAACCTGCACTTTGACATTTTTATCAGTAAAATTCAGGCCGAAGAGATCTATTGTGACAGCGTCCGTCTAAACCAGATATTAATCAACCTTTTATCGAATGCCATTAAGTTTACGCCGGAAGACGGCAATATTCATATTCATCTGGAACAGGAAGACTCTCCCAAAGGTGAAAATTTCGTAAGATGCCATTTCAAAGTAAAAGACAGCGGCATCGGCATGACCCCTGAGTTTCAGGAGAAGATTTTTGATACCTTTACCAGAGAGAAGAAATCCCAGGTGGATAAAACAGAAGGTACAGGCCTTGGCATGGCCATTACAAAAGCTATTATTGACACCATGGGCGGCACCATAGAATTACAGAGTGCACCCAACAAAGGCAGTGAATTCCATATCACGCTGGATTTTGAAAAAGCTGCTGTAAAGGAAGAGGACATGGTTCTTCCGCCCTGGAAGATGCTGGTGGTGGATAATAACGAAGATCTCTGTAAAGCCACCGTTTCCTCCTTGAAGGAAATCGGCATTGAGGCACAATATGCAACCAACGGACATACCGCTGTGGATATGGTCAAAACCCATCACGCCAAACAGGAAGATTATGAAATTGTTCTCTTAGACTGGAAGATGCCCGACATGGATGGTCTGCAGACGGCCAAGGAGATGAGAAAGCATCTGGGCGAGGAGGTGCCCATCCTGATTATCTCCGCTTACGATTGGAGCGACATTGAGAAAGAGGCCAAAGAGGCAGGTATACAGGGCTTTATCTCCAAACCGCTGTTCAAATCCAATTTGTTCCTGGGCCTCAGCCGTTATATGACAAACGATACCCAGGAAGAGACGCAGGAGAATTCCCATACCGACGACTTTACCGGCAAGCATATCCTGCTGTCAGAGGATAACGATCTGAACTGGGAGATTGCCGAAACCATTCTATCCGAAGTCGGGTTTGAACTGGATCGGGCTGAAAACGGTCAGATCTGTGTTGACAAGTTTAGCCAGTCAGAACCCGGATTCTACGATGTCATCTTGATGGATATCCGTAGATCGGAAGAGC
>CAJUFU010000040.1:0-16544 GCA_910585555.1 uncultured Lachnospiraceae bacterium | reverse complement strand
CAGATGCCGATCATGAACGGTTATGAAGCCGCAAAGGCCATCCGCGCATTAGATCGTCCGGACGCAGATCTGCCCATTATCGCCATGACAGCAGATGCCTTCTCCGATGATATCCAGCGCTGTCTCGCCTGCGGTATGAACGAACACGTAGCGAAACCCATTGATATGGACAGACTCACACAGATTCTGAAAAAATACCTTCTTCCATAAAACAATAGACATGACGACAGGCGGCGGGAAAACCCGGCGCCTGTTTTTTGTCTGCTAAATGTTTCTACTGCCCCAGAAAAATCTGCGTACCGCTGGTAATCTTATCCGAAATGATCAAAAGCTTACTTTTTAAAAACGGGGACAGCGCCTCTCTTGCGGTCTGCCTGTCTATGATTTCATTATGACTGTCTGCCAACACCAGAATAACCTTGCTTCTGGCATGAAACATTTTCAGATAACCAAATAATTCCTCATAACATTTCTTACCAGGAGTATTGGTATATTCCTGAAATGCTCCGCCCGTCATAAGCATCGCCATGGGCACCACTGTGCTGATTATCTCTGTTCCCCACAACACCAGATTCAGACGAACATTGCGAAAAATCTCATTGCTTCTCTTAAGCGCTTTGACTATTTCAGCCGCCGTTTCCTGAACATCTTCCTGTCTTAAGGAAGTGTCAATCACAATACTCATCTCCAGATTCCCACCTCGGTAGTTCCCCGGAACATGAAGGATTGCATCTACCTTTTTGGCAATCTGCAGCACCTCTAACTGTGTAAACTTCATGTTACCCTATACTCCTCCCTATTCCTATAATTCCTACGGACCTTTACGCCCCAGCCCGCGCTTGTCGGACCTATTGATTGCGACACCTTTTGCCATATCTCGACATATAATAATTCTAAAACAACCGCCATACCAAAGGCAGTCCCGCAGGCAGTATCCAACAAATACCCTTGCCGGAATAAGGAGCAATATGTCAAAAGAAATGGAATGGGATGCACGGTTTAATATCGGCGTTGCATCTATTGACAAAGCACATCGGAAGCTTTTTTCCATCGTCCGTAAACTGATTGCTTTGAGCAAAGATGAAAAAAACGGACCCTGGGCATGTGCCGAAGGCATCAAATACTTTAAGAGTTATGCCATAGAACATTTTACCGATGAGGAAATCTATATGCAGTCTATCGGCTATAAAGGATACCAAGTGCATAAGCATCTGCACGATGATATGCGTTTCAAAACACTGCCGGCCCTTGAAAAAGATCTGACAGAATCCAACTATTCGCAGGAATCTATACACCATTTCCTGGGAATCTGTCTTGGCTGGCTCACCGCCCATATCATCATCGAGGACCGGGCCATTGCCGGGCTGATTACAAACAAATGGAAAGAGGACCATACGGGAGAAGACATGTCCATTCTGGAAAATGCATTATCTGCTACCATACGAGAAATTTTCAGGCTTAGTACAGAGATCGTCAGCGAGCATTACAGCGGAGAAAATTTCGGACACAGTATGGTGGTCCGGCTGACCTATGTAACAACCGACCATAAGCAGGTACAAGTTTTTATCGCTTTGGAAGAAAGTCTTGTACTACGGAGCGTAAGCTCTATGTTAAATATGCCCCTCAACAAAATGGATAATCTCGTCCTGGCCGCCGGCAAAGAGCTTTCCATACGAATTGCAGAGCAGGTCGGCTTACACTGCCAGCTGTCCTGGCAATATCAATTGGAAAACAGCCATTTCATGACACAAGAGCAATTCAAGCAGGCATTTTATGCAGGCGCCTTTGATTACAGTTTATTATTTAATACGGGATGTGGATATTTTGCTTTTGTTGTAGATGTTTGATTTCCTGGTTCTCACCGTCTCTTCCTTCTAACGATACACCATACCAGCCCGCAAGTAGTTACCACAGCAATCGCAACCGCCATAATACCCACCACATTTGCCATACCGCTTTCCTTTACACTGCCCTCCCCATCTTCTGCTGTTTCGGGCTTAGCCATCCCCCTGTCAATATACGCAATCGCATAGGGAGAAAATCTGTCGGTAGAGAACGTAATCGTGCTCGGATTATCGTCCTCATCCGAAAGCTGTGCAAAATCCTGTAAGCCGCTCTTATTTGTATGTAACCGTAAAATATAAAATTCCCGGTTATCCGCCTGCAGATGTTTCGGCACATCTATTACAATTTGAAGTTTCTTCGGAATCTGTGAAATCGTCTGTACATCACGCTGTACCGCTTTTGTAAGACTGATTTCAAAATACCGTCCAACCGTCATATCCGGCAGTTTTCCCTCCGCAAAAGCTTTCTGCGTCAACTGTGTCTCTTCTCCGTCAATGTCATCTATAGAAAGATGAATGACTGCCGAAACGTTTCCTTGCAGCATCTCTATTTTCTCTTCTTTGGTCAATAGACTTCCTGCCGCCACTGCAAAATCTGTAACGCTGGAAGACTCCTTGTCTATCTTCACAAAGTCATTATGAACTGTCAGCTTCAAGTCCCCTGCCTCAAGGGCGCCGGCCATCAGTTCTGTATCCTCCCCCGCTTCAATCATCCGCTCTGCTTCCTCTACGGAAACAGCAAGATGCTTCAATGTACCGGTAAGCTCTTGTGCTTCGTTCTCCTGTGCATCTTCCCCGGATTCATCCTGCGCGGTCCCATCATCTGCCTCGTCTCCCTGATCTGCCTCTTGCTCTGCCGCCTGATTTTCACCGCCGGCCGCGGGCTTACGTGTAAAATCCGCTGAAATCGTATGATTTTCTTTCACATCAGAGAAGCCGTAAGAAGACACTGCTCCTACTGACTTTCCATCCACATACACGGCACTGATATCATAATCTTCCTGGGGTATGATCACATAGGAAATCCCGGACCCTTCCAGGACGCTGCTCTTACCCTCAGGCACAATCTTTCCGTTGGGCGAAGAGACGGATGCCGTTATGGAATAGGTCTTTGTCTGTACTTTTTCAAAGGTTGCCAGAAAAAACATATCCTTTGTAATATTGTTCACTTCATACTCCTGATCGCTGCTGACAACGTTTCCGTTTTCGGACCAAGACACAAAGCGGTATCCGCTTGCAGGCGCTGCCGATATCTTCACATTACTTCCCTGCTCATAGGTCCCCTGACCGGATACCGTTCCTGTAGACGCCGGCCAGCAATAGAGGGAAAGATCGTATTTGTTCCTCGAAAACATAGCTGTAAGATTTCTGGAACCGGTAATATGATTTAACTGTAACCGGCTGTCAGTGCTTATGGTGGTCCCATTTTCCATCCAGCCGTCAAAATGATACCCGTCCTTTGCCGCAGCATCCAGTGTCATGCTCTCCCCATATTTTACGGTTCTGCCTTCCGTAGCCGTCCCTGCATTACTGTCATTGACACTCACCTGAATCTGACAGTCCGACGGTTTAAATTCGGCAATGTAAACACCGTCGCTATGTACATTTTCTATCGTATACTGGGAAGTATCAGAGACCTTGTTGTTATTTAACAGCCAGCCGGTAAAAGTGTAACCATTGTTTGGTGTGGCCGTGATCACTGCATAGCCGCCCTCTTTCACGGCGCCGCCGCCATGTACCGTGCCGCCGTTATCCGGTGAAGCCTTTACCTGAATAGAATAGCTGGCCGTCTGTACCGTCACCAGCGCCGTGGCGCTGTAATTGCTGTCCTGTTTGGAGACCGCCTTCACAATCAGGGAAGAAGAAGTCTCGTCTGCGCCCACGTGAAGAATACCGCTGCCGTCAATAAAAGTATTCTGACTGGTCTGTCCTTGAATGCTCCACGCAACTTCCTGACTATAGTTATTTTGTCCCGCAACAGAAGCCACGAAGGCATAAGAAGCGCTTTTGGAGACGACCGTTGTACCGGGCGAAACACTGACCGCCGTTATGGCGGACGCCGGCGGTTGTTCCGTCTGTGTCCTATTCTCCACAGGATAGGCGCCGGAACCAATTTCCGAAGCGCTGCAAAAGAGCGCATCCGTCAGAAAAATGTGTGCCAACAATATATAAATGCCCAAACCATATATGACTTTCTTTCTCATCTTCCGCCTCATCTCTCCATTGTTCGTAAAATATTTGCCTCATATTTGATGATATTTTATTATAACATGGGGAAAAATAGAGATTCAACTCCCCTTTTTCATCCTGCTTGTCAGCCTATTCCCTCGTCAATTTCACTTCTTCGCATTTTGTTATGAATTCTTCGCAATCAGGCGTAAATTTCGCCTGTTAGCAGGTTGATAAATCATACCAAAGCCCGGTATAATTTTAGTGGCATTTTGTTTAGCTGAATAACCAGCTCCCCATGCCATTTCATGTTCTGGGCGGAAAGAAAGGATTATATATGAAAATAACAATTTGTGATGACAGTATAAAGGACCTGCTTAAAATAGAAAAATTGTTGTTAAAATATAAAACAATGTATCCGGACAGAGAATTTGCAGTGGAAAAATTCTCTGATCCGTCCAGGCTGTTCCAAAAAATATCAGAAGGACAGTTGACAGATATTTATATCTTAGATATGCTTATGCCTGGACGGACCGGTATTGATCTTGGCAATCTAATCCGGAAGTCCGGACAGGAAAACGTAATCATCTATATCACCGCTTCAGACGATTATGCCCTGGACGCCTACGCTGTCCGCGCCGTAAGATACCTTTTAAAACCGGTTGATGAATACAAGTTTTACGAAGCCCTGGATTACGCTCTGTCCTATACGAAGATAAAGACAGAATCCATGTATCTGATCAAGACCAAAACCGGATTACAGCAAATCCCTTATTCTAAAATAGAATATATTGAAAGTGTCAGCAGGAAACAGGAAGTGCATCTGTCTGACGGTGTAATCATAGAAAGCCTTTTTATCCGAAAATCCTTTGAAGAGGAAACCAGGGAGGCTTCTGGCAGAAGGAATTTTCTACAGATACACAAGTCCTTTATCGTTAATCTTGATTATGTGAAACAATTAACGCCGGACAGTATTATTATGAACTCTGGCAAGCGGCTTCCTGTCAGCAAGGCAAAAGCAGCAAAAGTCAAAAGGGAATATTTGCTCTTTGTTTCCGAAAAATATAAGTAGGTGCATAGAATGCTTTATGTCAAAAATATATCCTATACGTTCAGCCATGTATTCTTTTTGGTGTTTATCTATCTTTTTTTGATTCACCGCTACTCCAAACGAAAGACGCTGGTCATTTGTTTTCTTTCCTATTTAGCTACGAATCTATTAAATCACTTTAAACTAAATTTATTTCCTGACAGCCGCCTTTTTTACTTTTTTACAACCATAACACAGATTTCAATCGCACAGTCTACAGGACTTTTGATTGCTAAGAAAAGAGACAGCAGAGTACTGTTTATTGGTTTGAGCGCTTCCAATTATGTGATCGTCGGCAGCATTACGGCTTCTATCCTCTATATCTTTACGAACAGCGTCGTTGTGGCACTGGCGGGGAATCTGCTGATGCACCTTACCCTTTTGCCAGCGCTCTTTTACAAGCTTGGTCCTATATTCCGTAAATTTTGTGAGCGGGACCTTGGAAATAACTGGTGGGAATTATGTCTGATTCCCGTCTTCTTTTATTGCAGTTTTTCCTGCCTTGCCTTTTTCCCCTACACCTTATATGAGCATCCGGAAAATATCCTGGTCAGCGTATTTTTGATGATTACCATGCTTGTGTCTTATATCGTGGTACTGCGCTACCTGGACAGCGAGACGAAACAGGTAGAAGAATACTGGAAAAACGTAATGTTTGAGTCTTACATCAAAGGACTGGAAAGCCAGAACTATCTAGTAGAACAGTCAGAACAAAACCTGAAGATACTGCGGCATAACATGAGACATTATTCCATGATGATAGATTCCCTGTTGGACCAGAAGGAATATGATGAGATCAGAAACATAACCGGACATATCAATGAAGTGGTAAACGAAAATAAAATCGACCACTATTGCGAAAATATGGTGGTCAATACCATTCTTGCGAAAATGTCCAGGCAGGCGCAGTCCGATCAAATTACCCTGCACCTGGATACTCTGATACCCAAAGAAATTCCGGTCAATGAATACGAATTTGCCATGATACTTGCAAATCTCTTAGAAAACGCCGTATTCAGCGTAAAAAATGCTGCGCCATCCAAAAAATATGTCGATGCCAAAATACATTGTACGAAAGAATATCTGCTGATCGATATAGAAAACGAATGTGACAAAGAAGTTTTCTTTGATTCCATAACCGGTCTTCCTAAAAGCAAAAGGGGCAAAGGCCATGGACTCGGTATGCAGAGCGTACAGGCTTTCTGTGACAAGCTGGGCGGAACGATTGACTGTTACTGCGAAGAAAACCGCTTCCGTATTATTTTCTTTGTGAAATTTTCACCGCTTTTTACGTAAAAATGGAGCCCCCGAAATAATACCGCAATGTTACAATGGGGAAAACCCACGGAGAAAATTATATGCAAAAAACTTTTATCAAATATACTGTCTGTATCATAACATCAGCTATATTTGTCATTATTATCATCAACTTTGTTATCAATCTGCATTTACTGCAATCCCAGCAGCTAGACACCTTCTCCGCTAAAATAGAGCAGATGATACACACACTGGAAAATAATCAGATGGAACTGAATCTTCTGAAAGAAAGTCTGGACGAAGATTATCTGACAAGAGCAAGAGTTGCTGCCTATATTCTGGATAAACAGCAGGAAATCCTCATGGATGTGTCCCAGATGCAATATCTGGCCAATCTGCTTGACGTAGACGAGCTTCATATCATTGACAAAAATGGTATCATTACGGCAGCATCTGTCCCCCAATATGTAGGCTTCGATATGGGGGCCCATAACCAGACAAGACCTTTTCTATCTCTTATTCATTCTAACGATGATGACGCCTATCTAATCCAGGAAGCACAGCCCAATGCCGCAGAAGGTAAAATCATGCAATACACCGGCGTTGCCAGAAAGGACCAGGCCGGTGTCATTCAAGTAGGCTTTACACCCACCAGACAGCTGGAAGCCCAGTCCCGCAATACCTATGAATATATCTTTTCCAAATTTCCCACAGACATCAACGAAGAATTCTATGTAATGGATACCTCCACCGGAAACGTCCTCGGACATTCCGACGGACTGCATCAGGACTTTTCCTCAGACTGTTATCGATTGGATCTCTTGACAGATTGTACAGACGGCGCTTACAGAAATGGCAGAGACGGGACAACCATGTATGTGGTCAGCAAGCCCTATAATGATGTCCTCCTGTGTGCCGCGCTGCCCCAACAGGCTCTTCTGCAAAAGCTCTTGGAAAATATTATTGTAACCCTTATCTACTTGCTGTTCATAGAAATCGTTGTGGTGCTTCTTTTGACTTACCTTGTCAGACAGAATGTCATAAGCGGTATACACAGTATACTGCGCGATCTGGATGCCATTACAAACGGCAACCTTGACACGAAGGTGACTGTTGGCGGAAATCAAGAATTCAAAGAACTCAGCGGCAGTATCAATTCCATGGTAAAAAGCATTGTCAGCCTCTCTAACCGCATTTCCGCCATCATAGAGATCAGTGCCCTCTCTCTGGCCGTATTCGAATACGAGCGGGGCATCAATCATGTATTTGTGACCCCCGGCCTAAGCGGACTATTGGGATTATCGGAAGAAAAAGCCGCCACACTCTATCATGATTCCGCTTTGTTCGACCAATACATCACTTCTATCATCCAACACCCTGTAAGTGGAGAAACAGAAATATATCAAATCGATGAGGACAAATACGTTCACATTCATTTGTCACAATCCCCTGACGGCTATCTGGGTATCATATCAGATGTGACGCAAAATATCCAACAAAAATTATACCTGTGTTACGAGAATTCCCACGATCCTCTCACAGGCTTGTATAAGTTTGACGCCTTTAAAGAATTGTCCTTAGAAATATTAGAGAAAATAAAGCCCGGGAAAACATCCGCCATCATCATGATCGATTTGGATGATTTTAAATCTATAAACGATACCTATGGCCACGATGCGGGAGACCTGTACCTGCAAAGCTTCTCCAAGATTATGCAGTCCCTGCCCAAAGAGCATTGCCTGTCTGCAAGAAGGTCCGGAGATGAATTTTGTATGCTGATCTATGACTGTTCCAGCAGAGCCGAAGTCATAGGCTTTCTGAATTCCTTTTATGACATGCTGTGCAAAAAACCTGTCTCCTTCTCCGACACAAAAACAAAGACCATCAGCGCCTCCTGCGGTTTTGCCCTGACGAAGGATGCCAAGTCTAACATAACGAAACTTTTAAGCCATGCAGATGAGGCGCTTTATGACATAAAGAGAACCGCCAAAGGACAATACGGTGAATATTTGGTGATGCTATAGCATAAATGCATCCTTTAGCAGTTAAGGCTTTTGAATCTGAAAGGTATCCGCAAGCAACAGCCAATTAGGACGGAAAAACCTCATAATCTGCCAATACCCCATTCCGCGCAGGCCATACGCCGGTAAAAGGGAAAATTTTTCCCGATAACTTCTCACATCCTCAAACCAAACCTCATGAAGCTGACCGTCCTTTTCATATTGGAAAAAGGGCGACATAGCCACATCGTCAAACTGGATAGGAACGCCAGCCTCTATGGCAATCCTTACCGCCTCCTGATTACTTACTGTCACTGCCCGGGAAGAGCCCTGCACAAAAGGCAGTGTCCAGTCGTATCCATAATTGGGAATGCCCAAGTCAATTTTCGCAGGGTCGATACGGGTAACCGCATATTCCACCACCTGCCGCACTTTGTTCACAGGAGCCACCGCCATAGGCGGACCATAGGTATAGCCCCACTCATAAGTCATAAGCAGAACGCTGTCGGCCGCTTTCCCCAGAAGACCGTAATCCTTTCCCGCATAGAGAAGACCTGCCTGCGTATCGGAAGTCTTAGGCGCAAGAGCCACCGAAACATGATAACCATAGGCAGAAAGCAAATTTCTCACATCTGCCACAAAATCGGCAAAGGGAATCCGATCTTCAGGGCGGATGTACTCGAAATCAATATCGACACCCTGAAAATTTTTCTCCTGAACAGTTTCCAGCAGATTGGCAAGAAGATTGGCTTTGGCTGTCTGACTGTTCACCACAGAAGCTATCAAAAAATTGTTGAAATTCCCGTCCGGCCCCAGCGGTGTCAGCGTAAGAACCGGCCGCACGCCCTCCATAAGTGCAGCATCGATCATAAAAGAATCATCCACTTTTGGCGGCACCAATTCACCCTCCGTGGTAAAGCCATAAGAAAAAACAGAGAGCGAAGACAAATAGGGAAGGGTATCATTTAATACACTCTGTTGAATAAAAGGATAGGCGTAACCATTCACCCATGCGGGATAATCGGGCGCCGAATCCTCTCCTGCAGATAGAAGAAGGGCCTGCCCCACCGCTAACGGGTATGGATAGACGAGCTGATTATTATAAATAATAGAAGATACCGAAATTCCATAACTAGCCGCAATGGAATCCACAGTATCTCCCGATTTTACTACATAAATTTCCATAACATATTCCTGTTCGCTTTTGCTCTATTCTATGCAGAAAATAGAGCATAGGTCACATCTATCTGCCCACAGGTCAGCCAAAAACATTCCCCTAATTAATCCCTGTAATCCCCAGCTTACCGTCTACAGACTTAAAGATAATATTGGGCACGTCATCTCCCATAATGACACCAGCCATGGTTTCTTCCAGCGTTGAAACATCAACAGCCTCAATCACCGCGCACCGCTCCTCTGTAAAAATAACATCGCTTCCCAATTCTATGAAAGCATCCCTGGTTTCAACAGCCTCGCCGTTTACCGCAAGAGGATAAGCACAAAGATCTGCAAAGGCTTCCATATCCTTTGCCGCCACCGCTTCCTGAATTTTAGCTGCGAATTCTGCAGTCTCGCCCAGAGCTGCTTTTTCTTCTAAGTCATCATAATTATCATTCTTTTCTTCTACTTCGCTTTCTGACTGATCACTTGTCGTCTGTACCTGCGCCGAAGGAGCCTCTTCCGCTTTCTGGTCTACTGCCGCCTCCTTTGTTCCACATCCCGCACAGGCAAGCACCAGGGTGCCTGCTGCCAACCACAATTTCCACTTTTTCATAAATATACCTCCTGCTATTTTGTTAAAAAACTGCTCGGCAATTCTTAAAACTTGGATTGCCAAGGTCGTTTATATTTTATCTTTCCAGTATTTTGAAGTCAATTTCATTTCTTCGCATTTTGTTGTGGATTTTTCGCAGTTGGAGGGACTATTTGCTTACAGTTCAGCACAGGAGCCGGTTCTATATTAAATAATTTATATATGTCAAATACAGATATACACCCATAGCGGCACTTCATAATCCCACATATATAAACAGACTGCTTATCAGGAACATTTGTTATCTCCGTGTTCGAAACTACTTCTTTCACTTCATTTATTTTTATACCATAATGCTCCCTGCCAATTTTAATAATCATAAATCGTTCTTCTTGTCCCAAAATAGTAATGCCTCCTTACAAAACTCTGATTTTGCCGCATCCATTTCCTCCTCCCTGTTATCACTCAAAACACAAATTTACCAAACCTGTAAAATCTGTCTGATCGGTTCTCATAATAGCAACGCTATGTGGAAAATACGCGGTTTTGCAATTACATGATATCCTTAGCGGCGTGCTTCATAGGCAACTGCACACCGCTGGCAGTTTTCCATGTATTCATGGGTATGGGTAGAAAATCCGGTTTCCTCTGCAATCTTTCCAATACTGTGGCCTCCGTTTCCAAACCCCCGGCTAATCGTGATAACTCCTTTTTTCATGATACAGTTCCTCCAATCTCCTTTTTGTGCGTTCCTGCGTACTTCTTAACTTCTTTAAAACAAAGAATTATACAGAGGATAAACGCCAATATATCTGCGGTCGGCCCCGCCATAAGAATACCTGTCAGCCCCCAAATCCTCGATAAGATTAGCATTGCAGGGATATAGAACAACAACTGCTTTGAAAGGGAAGCAACCGCAGCTTTGACAGGCTGGCCGATTGCCTGAAACAGCACACCTGCACACATCTGCACTCCATTTAAAAATGTCAGCAGAAGATAAATGCGGAAGCACTGTACAGCAAATTCCTCATACAGACTGGATTCTGTACCAAAAATCCGGATAAGCTGCAATGGGAAACACTGGAATATCACCCATGCCACACATGTGATAATTGTACAGACACCTGCACTCAATAAAAATGTCTTTTTTACCCTGTCATATTTCTGTGCGCCATAATTAAAACCTATGATCGGCTGGCTGCCGCTTGCTACTCCGATACCTACGGAAAACGCAATCATACTTACCTTCATACACAAACCGAACGTAGTCAAAGGAATGTCCGGGCCGTAGACAGAAAGCGCACCATATTTTGTCAATAGGTTGTTGGATACAAAAGCCACTACCGTTGATGTCAGGTTATTAAAACAGCTTGCAAATCCAAGACTTGCCATCCTGCAGGCGACAGACCAGTTCATAACCAAAGATGCCTTTCCAAACTGGATTGTCTTGAATCTAAACAGATAGGCAACATTACAAAGCAGGCCCACAAGCTGCGAAAGTACCGTGGCTGTAGCAGCGCCCTCAACACCCCAATGAAATACAAAAATAAAAATCGGGTCAAGGATTGTATTGAGAATCGCACCGATCATCATAGCGAACATGGCATAACGAGGGCTTCCATCGGTACGGATTGCGGAATTGATAACCGTTGCCACAATCGCAAAAGGAAAACTGATCACAATAATACGGCCATATCCAACCGCATACGGCATCAGACTGTCCGTTGCGCCAAAAATACGGCACAGAGGACTTAAGAAGATAAAGGCGAACACCGCATAAAGGACACTAATCATGCCAGAAGCTATCACAGCAGTCCCCACGCCCTTTGCCGCCTTATCCGCATTGCCCTGCCCTAAATTCAGGCTGAAAAATGCTGCAAGACCATCACCAAATAGAGTAGCAACAGCAATTGCTATCGTGGCAATCGGAGCGATAATATTTGTCGCACCATTTCCAAGAAAGCCTACACCCTGACCAATAAAAATCTGGTCTACCATGTTGTAGAGTGAATTGATGATAAGAGAAATAATGCTCGGTATCGCATAACTCGCAAGCAGTCTGCCAATCCGCTCATAGCCAAGTGGATTCTCTGTTGTCTGTGTAGTGTTCATAATAAATGCTCCTCCTTTAATTAGAATTCTAAATATAAGATTAAAAAATTAGATTCCGATTATTACTGGTACATTCCTTGCAGTTGGAAATCTCATTGATAGTCCTCCCTTCCTTGTATTTAGAATTCTAACTAATAGAGCAAAAGAATACTTATTTCGTATTCTCCGTCATTTGCATAATGACTTTTTCGAAAATTTTTAAATCATCCTCGGAAATCCCAACAAAAATACTGTGCATATAATCCCCAATGCGTTTGGTTATATCATCCTGTATCGCAAGCGTCTGTTCCGTCAGCACAAGTTTTTTATACCGCCCGTCACTCGCCAAACTCTCCCGCCGTAAATATCCGTTACGCTCCAGATTGCTGATAAGGCTTGTAACAGAGGAACCCTTGATTTCCAAAAACTCCTCTAAATCCTTCGGAAAAATGTCTCTTTTTTCCGATTCAACAATCATATAGTGCAAAATAAGCGCCTGAATACTGGTGATTGGTGTATCCGTGAAAAAACTCGCAAAGTATCTCCGTATCCTCCGATTCAACTTATCATATTTTTCCATCAGCTTTTGTTCGTCCATGAATATCCCCTTGTTATATAATTAGAATTCTAAATAAACAAAGCTATGATACATCACGTCAATTTAAAAGTCAATAGCTAAAATGTCAGTTCACAATTTTTTCAGATTTAACACCGTCTTCATCCATTGTGCCCGTTTCTCCAAATCTTTACATTTTTAAAATTGTAAGTCTAAATGTCTATGACAATTTTATAAAGTTTGAAAACAATACTGTTAATCGCCAATGCACTGAATACTACGGTTGACGTTTTACTGATTGATGTCCAAAGAAAAGACATACTTAATCTAAAAAATGATAAAATTTCTTTGTTTTCCGGGTGCACAGAAGAGCAGAAATACTTCTTAATAGCGATCTGCCATAATATTTTTCCTTTAAATTTCCTATAATGTCCAGAAGACAACTATATACCCAAAGACAACACCCCTGCTAGAGGGATTGTGAAAATTATTGTGCCATTATAAAAGCATTTCTTACCTATCCGGTACAAACTGGTCCGGATAAATATTACTTCCACAATATCCGCAGACCCCCATCCGCGGCGAATTGCAAACCGGCAAAAGCATGTCCTCTCCGCACTCATGTGTCTTAGCACAGTCCTCGCACAACCTTCCGCTTCCCTGATAAAAACATTGTCCACATATGTAAGACGCCGGTTTCTCCCCGCACTCCTCACACAAAATTTCAATCGGATTATTTCTGGATAAGATAATCAATTTCTCTTTCCTGTCATTCCCGATCCTATAATTTACGACCGTAATCATAAGTTCCGTAGTAGAGCCAAAATCATATTCATAACCGAAAGTCATTCCTTTTTCCAACACAGATTTCAATTTACAGTTCATGCTTTTTCCAGGTCTAACCCAAGAAAAATCATCCTGCGGAACAACATCATAGCTGACACCATCTATTTCAAATGCACTCAAATGCCCACAGCATTCTAACCATATATCCCTCAAAAACTGATCCACATCTTTCAATGTCGCCGTCTCTTTTATTTCTACATACAGCCAGTAGTCTCTATTATATTTAGGATAAATAGCCAGTTCAAAATATCCGCATTTTTCACCGCCAGCCTCCTCCAGCCATTTTTTCTGGCGTTCTTCACAAACTGGCAGATGCTTGTTCATATAGCTGAATGTGTATTCCTTTCCACAATATTTACATTTACCTTTTGTACGTTTTGCCATTTCCTGCCTCCTACTCCTGTATTATTGATACCATATAATTATGTTTCAGTTTTTCATTCTGTATTGATATCTCTTAATATTTTATTTATTAATCTTCCACCAGCCTTTTCTGTCAGAACCAATACGGGAAATTTTTCCTGATTCCCGGAGATTCTTTATAATACGGCTGATTTTTCTGGTACTAAAACCAAGTTTCTCACTTATCTCTTTGGCTGTAATCTCAGGAGCCTTTTCCAATATTGAAACAACTTTCATATCATCGCCACTATCATCGCCATTTAATGCTTTCATATCCGTATCCTTCTTTTGTTCCACCCAGGAAAACGGAAAAATTACCTTGATAAAATGTATGTTTCAAAACCGTATAATTTGCGCCTCTCTAAAATACATCAAGGCTTTTTCAATATCTTCTTTCCTAATGCAGCATCTTCCGTTTCCGTCACGATGCCTGCACTCCAGATCATTATTCAGACATTCATTTCCTGCCAGATAGCCATAGTCCCCCACTTCATTTTTCTGGCGCAAATACTCCCGAAGCAGGCAATTCTCACCATTATGTTGATTTATCTTAAAAAATGTCTGCGATTGCACACCAAGGATACCGCATATTCCTGAAAGAACACCCTTCGTAAGCGTAATATCAAGAATCAGAGCCATAACCATGGCAATGCTTTTCGGCAAGTTAATGTAATACTGACCTCCGCCGACAACCAGCCCCTGCCCACCTTCAGTACTCTGGCTGACACAGCCAAATTCCTCCCCGTTTTCCTCATACGCGGCAGCCAGATATTCAAATATCTTTTCAGCATCTGCCTCACTGATCAAAAGTTCGGCAGCAATACATTCTTTTATTTTTTCTCTGCTGCCTATTTTTACAATATTATCCATTATTTTTTCTCCAGTATTCTTCAATTATCATTGAAAAATATATCTGTATTACATACCATTCCTGAATTTCATGTTCCATAAACGCATCATACGAGATTCCCAGAATATCGGAGAAGAAATTAGCATACAGCTTCTGTACGGCTTCCTGCCGTATTTTTACGGAAGGGTGTGTTTTGCTCATCTTCTGGTATAAACCAGAGCCCAGTTCTTCCATTGCAATCAGACCATAATACAATCCTATGGCAATATAGCACCTCTTTGTACACTGCTTTTCTCCGGCTTGCTGACGACTGTTTTTGGTATAGACAAGCAGAGCAATGTAATCCGCAATCACCTCTTCCGTCCATGCATCAAAAACATTCCGATTACTGTTTATAAAATCTTCCCCATAATATTGATTCAAAACATTATACGCCTGCCTATAATATGCCCGTTTCATTTCATTCCCAAAACGCGCATACTGCCAATGCCCTAATTCATGCAGAAAAATCAACTTCAAAATATCGTATGTATAATCGGAATACTTTTGTTTCTGAAATATGTCCGTATTCCATAGCGCATACAATTTTTTGCCTTTCTGAATCACCTGCGTATCTTTTTCCGCGCTGCAATCCCTGATATATCTTTCAATCATGTTCATATTATCGTGGGAAGCCGCCCACTCCAATGCTTTTGGAATCACATGCGTACTTGCGGTATCCCCTGAAAGACTTAACAAATCCAAAAGCCCGGATATAATCGTCATGTTGTTTGACGCAACCATAGTAAACAAATGAAGTATAATCCAGTTGTGGTAAATATCAACACTTGCGTTTACCGTTGGAAATAAGTCAACGCAATACTCAAGATTCATCATATCATACTGTACCAACTCGATAGAAGCCTGATAATAATCATCGTTAAACAGAAACAATGATTCTGTAATGATTTGCGCTACCATCTCTGTACATGCCTTTTTGATTTTTTCATTTCTGATCGGATCCTCAGCGAAGTTATCGCTAAAATGTATGTGGCTTATTAAATTTTGATTCATTACTCCCTTTCTATCCCGCTATACTTTTTTCTGTTGCCTATGAACACTGTACTTTCATCATAAGTCCTATTGTTTATTACATATTCCCCTAACATACCGCTAAAATACTGCGCATTCCAGTCTTTGGGATAATTCGCTGCCTCAATCATAGTAAGTGTAAGTCCCGTTATTATTCCAAATAGATAAATAATAGAGGTGTCATCATAAACAACACCACTTCACTTTCCGGATTCCAAGTTAAACTCCCCACAAGCATATGCGCCATACAAAATAATACGTTCCATCTTTTTTATAAGTATATCCCAGAAAACTTTACTTCTCAACACTCTTTCATAAAAATGATGCTAACGCGTAGAACCCTCATACTTTCCGCCTCTTATCCTTCACCTTACAATAAACCACCACCGCCAATCTACTCAAAGCAAACAGGCTATGGAATCCCCTTCATTCTTATATCTATCCGACATAAAAATTATGAATTTTTTCTTAACACTACTGCGGTAGTGTTGACAGCCCAATAAGAAAGTTGTAATCTATAATCAAGCAGAAACTACTGCGGTCTTATGGAAAGGAGGATAAAAATGGATATTAAACTTTTCGATTCAGAATTGAAAGTAATGTGTGTGCTTTGGA
>CAJUFU010000039.1 GCA_910585555.1 uncultured Lachnospiraceae bacterium | reverse complement strand
TTTTAGTGCATAGCAAGTCTCCTGTTTGGATGCTAACCATAATATATATTACTATATCCTATTTCTGACGGCTCTTCAATCATCTAAATTTAGTATTTTATATCGGTCCGGGTGTTATACTGGCGTGGTACGAAAAGTGACATGCGGCATGAAAAATACTTGTATTGGGAATGTATCTTGAAATTCCAATAGTTTTGTAATAAAATTATTAAAGTTAGATTCAGCTTTTCACTTTATTATAACGAAAGGAAAACGGGTAATTATCATGAAAAACTGTCAGAACAAATGGGTGCGTGCCGCAATCCCGGCATTGCTCCTGCATTTCAGCATCGGTACTGTGTACTGCTGGTCTATTTTCAGTCAGGAGATCGCTGACTACATAGGATTTTCCAAGGCAGCCACGGAGTGGGCGTTCAGCTTCGCTATCTTTTTCTTAGGTATGTCTGCGGCTTTCTTAGGAAATGTGGTGGAAAAGGATATCCACAAATCATCCCTGATCGCAACGATCACATTTTCTTTAGGTATGGCGGGCACCGGATTCTTTATTTATTATGGCGGCAGTCATAAGGGCAGTGTTTTAGCACTGATCGGTATTTACATCTGCTATGGTTTTATTATGGGTGTGGGTCTTGGCACCGGATATTTGTCTCCCGTCAAGACGCTGATGCTTTGGTTCGAGGATAAGAAAGGTCTTGCGACCGGTCTTGCGGTGGCAGGATTCGGCGGCGCAAAGGCAATTGCAAGCCCTATCATGCAGGCACTTCTTGCCAATCTGGGCGAGGGCGGTATTTACAAGATGTTCTTTATCCTGGCAGGCGTTTATTTTGTTATGATGTTTGTGGGTCACTTACTCCTGGCGAAGCCGGCGGGATGGCATGAGCCCCAGAAGAAGGATAAGGGACAGGGTATCATGGCGACCATCAAGACCCGTCCGATCACCAACTATATTGGTATCTGGCTTATGTTCTACATCAACATCACCTGCGGCCTGGCATTGATATCTCAGGAGAAGATGATTGTGAAATGTATCGGCCTTGCAGGCGTGGTGGGTGTGATCTCCACCGTATCTGCTGTCTTTAATGCGGGCGGCCGTTTGGGATTCTCCGCATGGGCAGATCATATGAAGGATAGAAATACGATTTACAAATTGATCTTTGTTCTTTCCATTGTATTTACCGGTGCAGTAATGCTTACTGGCGGTATTAAAAATGGCGAGGGCAATATGTTCTTAGTTGTTTTAGTATTGGCGTTGATCTTTATGGTAAATGCCGGATACGGCGGCGGCTTCTCTAATGTGCCTACCCTGCTTTCCGATCATTATGGTATGGGCAGCATCAGTGCGATTCATGGTATCACGCTTTCGGCATGGGCGTTTGCAGGTCTTACAGGTAACCAGATTGCAACGCTGATTGTGAGCAATACAGGAAACTTTATCGAAGACAGCCATGGGAACATGATCAATCCCATAGGATATCAGAATGTGTTGTATTTCACCATAGTGCTTTATATCATAGCATTCTTGATCAGTCTGTTTATGGTGAAACCGTACAAAGAAGAGAAATAAAAGAAATAAAATATAGCGCAACAAAAACCCCGAAGGTGTTAGCCTTCGGGGTTTTCGCTGTGTAAAAGGGGAATTCTTCGGAATTGCTATTACCGACTTGACTTCCGCAATCAAGTCTAAAATAACTATAATGTTTTTTAAAATGACAGTCTATAATTATATTGCAGAAGAATAACACTATATTAGCGAACTATGTCGAAAACTGTCGAAAACATTGAAAGTTCTTTCACAGAAATAAAATCATTTTGCTGTCCTATTTACATATCCAGAAAAGCTCTCTGGTTCTGCAGTTCTTCCGGTATGGGCGTACCCGTGTTGTTCAGCTTCTGGAACAGGTTGTTGTAGTGATGTATCTTCTGACTGAGTTTGATGTCATAGCGGTCCATCATCTCCTTATACAGTGGGTTCGCTTTCAGCCTATTACGGATATCCTTGGCGAACGGACAGTAGGTGAAGAGAATCGTACGGGATACTTTGTTTAAGCGGGGAGAGCCGGCCCCTTCATAGAGCACCCAGGCTTCATAATCCCTGATAAACATCTCTTTGAAGCTGTTCTTTGCTTTCTGCATACTGAGTTTGATCTTATCTTTGGCATCCGCGGACAAATCTCGGTTCTTCTTGTAGAACTGAATATAATCGAAGTATTCGCTGGTGAGGGATGCTTCGGAGACATCGTTCCAGCGGGCGCCCTGGACACGCTTGCACATTTCCCAACGGAAATCGCCGGTCAGGCGGACTAAAATGCTGGTCAGGTCTTCCATTTGGAAGATGGATACCATCATACGTGCGGGTGTAGTACGTTTACGTCCCTCGATTTCCTGCCATGCGACACCACGGATACCCACATTGGGCATCAGAATCAGATCGGGCAGTACCTCTACGCTGACGGATTCTTTACCGATACCCACGTCCGGATTGGTATAGATGATTTCGCGGTAGTATGCGCTGAAGTCAAAGGAGCGTATCATCTTGAAAGCTTCTTCTACCTTCTCAACAGACACAAGGGAGACATCCAGGTCTTTTAAGATATTGTGCTCTGAAAAGATGGGGCAGAAATTGACGATACGGCCGAAGGTAATCTTGTTGACTGTGGGGAACATATTGTTTAGTTCGAAGAGAACCATCTTCTCCCTGTCGTTCTGCATGGCTGCTTCTTCGGCGGCGGTAATCTTGCCGGTCACCTTCTGCTCATGCAAATAAGCGATGTAGTCGGAGTCAAACTCGTTTCTGCTGGGTACTTTTTCGCCGTTATAGATGGCTTTAAGCCACTCATAGACGGTGTAGACCTTTCGCTTCGGGTCTGTGGGAATCCGGTCCACCAGTGAGTACAGGTAAGAAGCGTTCTCTAAGCCGGCCAGGTTCTCGTCCACATAGCCGAAGTTAAAGAACATCTTGACAACCTTAGGAATGTCATTGTCTTTCAAGCTCTTTATGAAAGCTGCCTCATAAATCTGATAGAACAGTTTGGTGATGGTAAGACGCAGCTTTCTGGCAGCATCGTCAGAACCGTTCTTGTCGGACATCTTGGCGAACTTATCCACTGCGGCCCGGAATGCGGAAGCGGTTTCGCCGCTGACTCCGGAATAGACGAGGATTGTGTTCATGGAACCTGTAACATCAGGCGCTTCGTCAGTCTTAGAGCTGCTGCTTTCTTCTGCCGCGCTTCCCGCCTTGCTGAGTTTTTCACGATATTCAGCCACCCGCTGGCGGTACATGTCCTTGTCGATGGAGGGCTGGCTTTCTAACTGAATCATCATGGTGCTCAGTGCAGCAATCAGTGTAGTCGAATCATCCGCATTGGGCCCCAGTTTATAGAGGATGCCTGCATACAGGTCAAAGAAATCCAAATGGTTTTCGTTCATCAACAGATTGGTGATTTCCGCTTTGTAATCGTGCAGAACACGGCAGACGGAAATGACCTGGAAAATATCCTGGTCTGCCTTTAAGATCAGACCGGTCAAAAAGTCAGGGTCATGGTTCTTGGCGGATTTTCCCGTTACCATTGCGCGCAGCTGCGTATAATAGCCGTCAAGCCATCTGTCCACATCTTCTTCCAAGACCAGTTGAGTCAATGTCTCCATAGCCGGAAGTTCTCTGGCTGCAAAACCATGTTTCGTACAAAAAGACTTATAGTCTTCATAACTGCTCATTAAATAATGGTAGAAATTGCTGCAGTCAAAATGACTCAGTTCGTACTGATCAAGAATTTCGTGAAGCTGTCTGAACAAAGATGTGACAATGAAGTTAGCCATTTCAGGATTGCTGCGTATAAAAGCTGACAGCTGTGTCGCAGAACATGGATAGGAGGCAAATGATGTAGCTTCTTCCGTTTGATAAGAAATAAAATAAGAGCCGTAAAAAAGCTCGCAGACACCCACCACATCCCCTTTACCTAAATAGAATTCGCCCCCAGGATAGGAAGCATGTACACTTCCCTTCGCGATTACATGTAAGGCGGTAAGATTCTGACCACTCTGAATCAATTGTGTTCCCGCCGGAAATTCCTTAACAGCCATGACAATATATCCCCTTTCAATATTTTACGCTCCCAGGTAATTGTGAAACTGTGTTTACAAAAGTTTCCGTTGTACAAAATAGACAATCACCGTAGGGCACGCTTGCGCTGCACTGTCGCTTTAGGCGGTGCATAAGATGCCAGAATACGGCATCTAAACACCGGCGGCGACAAAGCACCCTACTTGCGATATGTCTATTTTGCACAACTGCTTTCCTGAAAGAATGCGTTTCGCAATTACCTATTGATTGCTGATACCGAGCCTGCGAAGCAGCGCTTGAGTAGTTAGTTCTGGAGTAAGTTCCTATGGAACTTACTCCAAGGAACTTACTACTATTATATGACCATAGAAAAATAATTACAAGAAATAGAAAAGCCGGAAAAAGATTTTAGCAATGTGCACAAGAAGAATAAAAGTATTTTGTGCTGTACTTTTAAAAAAATTGTGCTAGAATGAAAATGACAATCTTGTCGAAAAAATAGAATACAAAGAAATTGGATTTTATGGTCCCCCATGGGGACAAAGTATTTTAGGAGATTTTAGGAAGAAAGGCAGTAAAAAGAGATGGAAAGAAGAACAGAACAGGAGGATATTGCTTACAGACAGCAAATCGTCAATGAATATAAACCGGATGTGGAGAAGCTGGTGCGCTATCTGCCCTGGCTGGAGAGCAAGATGGGTACGAGTGTACAGCAGACTTATTCAGCATCTGGGATTGCAGAACATTCCGTAGCGTTTCCGGTGTACGACAGTACCGTGATGAATTTTGTCAAAGAAGCGCAGAGAACACGGTTGATGGATAGAAATTACATGTACGTTTATTCTCGTTACAGAATCCGCACAGTACAGGATGAGATCAGGGCCATTGAACGGGCCAGCATAAAGGAAATGGATGTCTTAAAGGCGATTCTGTCCAAATATGTGATGGGCGGCATGACAAAAGGACGGATGTGGTCTGAGGCAGTGGAGAGCGGCATCTTTCTATATGCAGTCAAGAAGATGAAGGCTAATCTGGATTTCTGGGACAGACCGGTAAAGACTCAATAAGTCAATATAAATATTTTTAGGAGAAAGCAGATTCATGGGAGAGAAATCAGTACAGAAAAAGAAATATATTCTGGAAACAGCAAGAAAAGTTTTTGTGGAGAAGGGGTTTAAGAGTGTGACCATGAAGGATATCGTGGAAGCCTGCGAGATCAGCCGGGGCGGCCTGTATCTTTATTTTGACAGCACAGAACAGATTCTGATGGAAGTGCTGCAGATGGAAGCCAATGAGACGGATGATGTCTTTACGGAAAAAATTACCCAAGGGGATACGGCGGCGGATATCCTGACGCTTTTCTTAAAAGAGCAGAAGAAGGAACTTTTACAGAAGAATAATTTGACCGTTGCGGTCTACGAATATTTTTTTGCCCATAAATCGACCGATAAGAACAACATGCTGCGCAGGCAGTTTGACGCAGGTGTCAGGGTGATTGAGAAGCTGATTGGGGCGGGAATCGCCAGCGGCGAGTTTTATTGCGAGGATCCCAAGGGGGCCGCGGCCAACATTATGTATGTACTGGAGGGCATGAAGATTGACGCCCAGACTTTTGGCATCACGGAGAAAATGGTGGATGCCCAGCTTTTATATATTATGCAGGGGCTGATCATAGACGACTGATGAGCGGACGGATAAGCGGGATGGAACTGAATAGGAGACGGACAGTAGATAAAGTGCTTCGGAAAGATTTTCGAGGCATTTTGTTTGCCACAGTTTCGGAATGGAGAATGCTATGTTAGAAAAAGTATATTCGGCGCAATTGCCGGTGGGGGAAGACCTGGTCATTTACAAGAACAGGATTGCCTGTGAGAATCCTGTGGGCAGAATCGCCATCGTATCAGGTATCCACGGAGACGAGCTGGAAGGCCAGTATGTCTGTTATGAGATGGTCAGGAGATTGGAAGAGCACCCGGAATATCTAAAAGGAACTGTGGATATTTATCCCCAGCTGAATCCGCTTGGCATTGATATGGCCAGGCGCAATGTACCCAAAATGGAGATGGACATGAACCGGATTTTCCCGGGCAGTATGGATGGGACGGTGATGGAGCGGGCCGCGGCGGCCGTGGTTGCGGATATCACGGGAGCAGATGTGTGCATCGATGTCCATGCATCTGACATGTATGTCAGGGAAATTCCGCAGATACGTGTGAGCGCGGAATTTGCTCAGAAGCTGTTACCTTTTGCGAAGCTTCTAAATGCGGATATGATCTGGCTGAATGCCACGGCTACTGTGCATGAATCCACGCTGGCTCACTCTATGAATATGCTGGGAGTGCCCACTCTGGTGATGGAGATGGGACTGGGGCTTCGAATTACCAGGATTTATGGAGACCAGATGGTGGATGGCATCTTCCATCTGATGGGGGAGATGGGATTGTGGACCGGACCGGTCAGCCCGGTGAGAAACCCGGTCATTTCCAGCGATGGGGAAGTGGAGTTTATCCGGGCGGAGCACGCGGGTATCTTCCTGCCAAGTATTGCCCATCGTCATTATATGCATAAAGAGGAGAAAATAGGGGAAATCGTAGACATATTGACTGGTAAAGTCGTGCAGGAAATGATATCCAGAAAGGGCGGCATGGTCTTTACACTGCGGGAGTATCCCTTTGTCTATAAGGGTTCTTTGATTGCCCGGATTCTGGAACAGGATATGGATTGGTGAGCAAATGGGGCATTGTCGGCGGACAGGGATGTGTCTGCGACATAGACGCTCAGGAACGGAGATTTTGATGCGTATAGAAGAAATATACCGGGTGGAGGCACCTTACAGAGAAGATATGGTGATCAAGGGATACCGTTTTGGCAGGGGAGATAAGGCGGCCTGCATTTTAGGTCCTATGCGGGGCAACGAGATACAGCAGCTCTATATCTGTTCTCAACTGGTGCGGGTGTTAAAAGAATTGGAAGGCAATGGATGTATCAGTGCCGGTAAAGAGGTCATGGTGATTCCGGTGGTCAATAGCTATACCATGAACGTGGGCAAGCGATACTGGGGCGTGGAAGATGTGGATATCAACCGCAAATTTCCGGGAAGCAGTTCCGGGGAGGCGGCCGCCAGGATTGCCGGCGGCGTCTTCGAGGCCATCAAAGATTACAGTTATGGGATTCAGCTGGCCAGTTTCTATATGACGGGGGAATTCATACCCCATGTGCGCATGATGGAAACCGGTTATCAGAATACTTCTCTGGCCAATCTTTTTGGACTGCCTTATGTGGCGGTCAGGAAACCGGCGCCCATTGATACAAGGACGCTCAATTATAATTGGCAGGATGAGATGACGGCGGCTTTTTCTCTATATACGAATAAAAACACGGAGATAGACGAGGAGAGCGCTGTCCAGGCGGTGGCGGCAGTGCTTCGGTTTTTGACCAGGATGGGGATAATCCGTTATGAGAGTCACAGCGGCTATATCAGTCATGTGATTCTGGAAGAAGATTTGTCCAATATCCATGTAAACTGCGGCGGCATTTTCCGAAGCCTTGTGAAGGTGGGGGCGGATGTGCGCTATGGCAATAAGCTGGCGGAGGTGATCGACCCTTACGAGGGGAGCGTGAAAGAGACAGTATATGCACCCACGGACGGGATTGTGTTCTTCCGGTATACGGAGCCGCTTATTATGCAAAACGAGATGGCGTACCGGCTGATTCATAGATTACACGCGTGAGAGGATATAGTATTCATAATCCGCGCATTGAAATCTATTGGATTATCTGGTAGGATGAAAGGTAGTTAAGTTATTAAGAGACAAAAAATTTCCCGGCGTAAGATTGGGCCGCAGGGCAGTTTGGCAAAACGGGATTCTGCCGGGAGTTAAGCGTAAGGAGAAGATGCAGCATGGGCGATGTGAGACGTATTTATGTGGAAAAGAAGGAGCCGTTTGCAGTCAGGGCCAGGGAACTGAAGGAGGAGATTGAAAGTTTCCTAGGGATAAAGAGCGTAGAGAAGGTACGGGTCTTTATCCGGTATGACGTGGAAAATATTTCGGAGGAAGTATTTGAAAGAGCCTGCCGGACAGTATTTTCGGAGCCGCCGGTGGATATTTTGTATCAAGAACAGATTGTGGTTCCGGAAAATGGCAGAGTGTTTTCGGTGGAGTATCTGCCGGGACAGTTTGACCAGCGGGCGGATTCCGCCGTGCAGTGCGTGCAGTTCTTAAAAGAGGATGAGAATCCTACCATCAGGACAGCGGTGACTTACCTGGTGACGGGCGCTGTGAACGATGAAGAGTTTGAGAAGATTAAAGCATACTGCATTAACCCTGTGGATTCCAGGCAGACAGATATGGTGAAGCCGGATACGCTTAAGATGGATTATGAGGAGCCTGCGGATGTGACGGTGTTTGAGGGCTTTATTTCCATGCCGGAGAAAGAACTGAAAGCGCTCTACGATTCTCTGGGGCTGGCCATGACTTTTAAGGATTTCAAACATATTCAGAACTATTATAACGGGGAGGAGCACCGCGATCCCACGATGACGGAGATTCGGGTGCTGGATACTTATTGGTCGGACCACTGCCGTCATACTACCTTTTCTACCGAATTAAAGGATGTGGTCTTTGGGGAAGGATATTATCAGAAACCCATCAAAGATACCTATGAAGATTATTTAAAGGTGCGCGGGGAAATCTTCGCAGGCCGCGAGGATAAGTTTGTCTGTCTGATGGATTTGGCGCTGATGGCTATGCGCAAACTGAAAAAGGACGGGAAGCTTACGGATATGGAGGAGTCGGATGAGATCAACGCCTGCTCCGTGGTGGTGCCGGTGGAGATGGATTATGGCGACGGCCCGGTGCAAGAGGAGTGGCTGGTCTTTTTCAAAAACGAGACCCACAATCATCCCACGGAGATAGAGCCCTTCGGCGGAGCGGCTACCTGTCTGGGCGGCGCTATCCGCGACCCGCTTTCGGGCAGAGGCTATGTCTATCAGGCCATGCGTGTGACAGGTGCGGCGGACCCTACGGTGCCTGTGGCGGATACGCTTAAGGGTAAGCTGCCCCAGAAGAAGCTGGTAAAAGGCGCGGCGGACGGCTATTCTTCCTATGGGAATCAGATCGGTCTTGCAACCGGTCTGGTGCAGGAGATTTATCATCCCGATTATGTGGCCAAGCGTATGGAAATCGGGGCAGTTATGGGTGCGGCGCCCAGAAAGAATGTAATCCGCGAGACTTCCGACCCGGATGATATCATCATTCTCTTAGGCGGCCGGACCGGACGTGACGGGTGCGGTGGTGCCACCGGTTCTTCCAAGGTGCACACGGAGAGCTCCATTGACACCTGCGGCGCGGAAGTGCAGAAAGGCAATGCGCCCACGGAGAGAAAGATTCAGCGTTTGTTCAGACGGGAGGAGGTAAGCCGTCTGATCAAGAAATGTAACGACTTTGGCGCGGGCGGCGTGTCTGTGGCCATCGGTGAACTGGCGGACGGGCTTGTGGTAGATTTGGACAAGGTGCCTAAGAAATATGCGGGACTTGACGGCACGGAACTGGCCATCTCCGAATCCCAGGAGCGTATGGCGGTGGTAGTGTCGCCCAGTGATGTGGACACTTTCTTAGCCTATGCGTCGGAAGAAAATCTGGAAGCGGTGCCTGTAGCGGTAGTCACCAAGGAGCCCCGATTAGTCCTGAAATGGCGCGGCAAGGAAATCGTGAACCTGTCCAGGGCTTTCTTGGATACCAACGGTGCCCATCAGGAGACGAACGTATCCGTGGATATGCCGGATGAAAAGGAGAATTATTTTCACAAAATTGCAACCCCTGCGGTGGCGCAGGCGCTTCGGGATAATGATGTGAAGGGGGCATGGACGGCCCTGTTAAACGATCTGAATGTCTGCTCCCAGAAGGGACTGGTGGAGATGTTTGACGCCTCCATCGGCGCAGGCAGTGTGTATATGCCTTATGGCGGAAAATATCAGCTGACACAGACGCAGGCTATGGTGGCGAAACTTCCCGTACTGCAGGGAAAGACCGATACGGTGACTATGATGAGTTATGGATTCGACCCCTATCTGTCCAGCTGGAGCCCTTATCATGGCGCGGTCTATGCGGTGACCGAGTCTATGGCAAAGATTGTGGCAAACGGCGGAGATTACAGGACAATCCGTTTTACCTTCCAGGAATATTTCCGGCGTATGAGTGAGGAGCCATCCCGTTGGAGCCAGCCCTTTGCGGCCCTTCTTGGTGCGTATGATGCGCAGATGAAGTATGGACTTCCCTCTATCGGCGGTAAGGATTCTATGTCCGGCACGTTTAACGATATCGATGTACCGCCTACGCTGGTTTCCTTCGCTGTGGATGTGAATAAGAGCGGCAATATCGTGACCCCTGAGCTGAAATATCCGGGTGACAGACTGGTACGATTCCGTATACCGAAAGATGAATACGATCTGCCGGTTTACGACAAGGTGATGGCACTGTATGAACAGATTATGACATTGATGTCAGAAGAGACGGTAACCAAGACCCATGGGCATATCACGGCACAGTTTATGGAGAGAAAGATTGTGGCGGCCTATGCGCTGGATGCCAAAGGCGTGGCTGCGGCAATCAGCAAGATGGCCTTCGGTAACGGTCTTGGTGTGGCAGTGGATTCCTCTTATAAGAAAGAATTCCTCTTCGATAATGGCCTTGGAGATATCGTGGTGGAGATGTCACCGGAAGAAGTTCATAAATTAAATACACTGGATATCGACTTTGAGGAGATCGGTACGGTGACGGCTGACGGTGTGTTCAGCTATGGTTCCATGAAACTGACGCAAGAGGAAGCGCTGAAAGCCTGGACCTCCAGGCTGGATAAAGTGTTCCCCTATACCGCGGGCAAGGATAAGAGCGCGGTGGAATCCAAGGTATATCACACAGACAATGTCTATGTGTGCAGACATAAAGTGGCAAGACCCTCTGTCTTTATCCCTGTGTTCCCGGGAACTAACTGCGAATATGACAGTGCAAAGGCGTTTGCACAGGCAGGGGCAGATGTGACAGTCAAAGTCTTTAAGAACATGACGGCGGAGGATATCAGGGAGAGCGTGGATGCCTTTGAGAAGGCAATCAGCCAGGCCCAGATCATCATGTTCCCGGGCGGCTTTTCCGCAGGCGACGAGCCGGACGGCTCCGCGAAATTCTTTGCGACGGCCTTCCAGAATGAGAAGATAAAGGAAGCGGTGATGAACCTTTTAAATCAGAGAGACGGTCTGGCGCTGGGTATTTGTAACGGTTTTCAGGCGCTGATTAAGCTGGGGCTTGTGCCTTACGGCGAGATTGTAGGACAGAAAGAGGATTCTCCGACGCTGACGTTCAATACCGTAAACCGTCATATCTCCAAGATGGCATATTTGAAAGTAGTGTCCGATAAGTCTCCTTGGCTTGCCGGCGCCCAGGCCGGTCAGGTCTATGTGAATCCGGCTTCCCACGGAGAGGGACGTTTCGTGGCGCCCAAGGAGTGGATTGACAAGCTCTTTGAAAATGGCCAGGTGGCGACCCAGTACGCGGACCCGGAGGGCAATGTGTCCATGGATGAAGAGTGGAATATCAATGGTTCCTATGCGGCGATTGAGGGTATCACTTCTCCTGACGGGCGTATCTTAGGGAAGATGGCTCATGCGGAGAGAATCGGAGAAGCCGTGGCAGTCAATATTTTCGGCGAACAGGATATGAAGATATTTGAGAGCGGTGTGAGGTATTTTCAGTAGTATCTGAGGATTTGCGGTATTGCGAAGCGGAATCGTGGAAGTAATACGGAAATATTTTAGAGAATAGAGGCTGTCTTGAAATGGAGGATAACATTTCAAGACAGCCTGCCTTTTGTTTGTAACAGTTTGGCATTCCGGTTGAGCTGTTATCTCTTTTTATCTAAGCGTTATTTCAGAAAATCTATGCTTTTCAATCCAAAAACATGTAAAAGCAGGAGATTGACTGATGATTCGGGTTCGAGACAGGAAGTTAGGAAAGCGAAACGGTTCTCCTGCAAGGAAAGGAGAACGAAGAATGATTAGAGGGAAAGAAATGGATGAAATGTTTGGAGAAATGTGTACTGTCAGGGATATCGAGGCACTGCCGGCGGGGAAGAGAGCAGAATTGATTGACGGACAGATGTATATGATGGCCAGCCCGGAGCGTCCGCATCAGCAGATTTTGGGGAGACTGTACAGGATAATTGCCGATTATATTGATGAAAAGGGCGGTGACTGTGAAGTGAACCTGGCGCCGCTTGCTGTGTATATCAATGATGACGAGCATAATTATGTGGAACCGGATATTTTTGTCGTGTGCGATAAAGATAAGCTGGACCGGAAGGGCTGTCACGGAGCGCCGGACTGGGTGATTGAGATTGTTTCGCCGGCAAGTGAGAAGATGGACCGGAGGATTAAATTATTGAAATATCGTACAGCAGGTGTGCGGGAATATTGGATTGTTGATCCGCTTAAAGAGACTGTCACAGTATATGATTTTGAGAAAGGACTGGAAAAGGAGTATGCTTTTCACGAACATATCGTGGTAGGGATTTATGAAGATTTTGCGGTGCATATGGGAGGAAGTGTGTTGTGAAAAAGGCGGCAGAAATCAAAAAGATTATTTGGCCGGTCCTTTTGTGGCTGGTTTTTGAGAGCATAGCGGTTACGCTCTGGCTTACGAAACAGAATCTCTTTTATTTATTCAACTTTACATATATTGGAACTTCTGTAGCCATAGGGATATTTCTGGTGCAGTTTCGTTATCAACACGCCCGCAGGGTGGCGCAGCTTTTGGTGGGAACCTATATGCTGGTCTATCTGGGACTTCTCAGCCATGAAAACATGCAGATGGAAGGATTCTGGTATTACTTGTTTACGGGGGTCTTTGAGGCGGCGACCATTCATTATGCGGTGGCAAAGATATTTGGCCCCTTGGTATTTGGGCGGGGATGGTGCGGGTACGCCTGCTGGACGGCTATGGTGCTCGATTTTCTGCCCTATAAGGTGCCGCAGAAGCCCAGAAAGAAGTGGGGAGCCGTCAGATATATCACGTTTGTGTTGTCCTTTGTTCTTGTCAGTGCCTTATTTCTTGCCCAGGTGAACCATATGGAGCGGATTATGTTCTGGGCCTTTCTCATCGGAAACGGCTTGTATTATATGGTGGGCATTGCGCTGGCTTTTGTCCTGCAGGATAATCGGGCCTTTTGCAAATATGTCTGCCCGATCACTGTATTTTTAAAACCCATGTCCTATTTTTCCCTGCTCCGTATCCGCTGTGACGAGAGCAAATGCATCTCCTGCGGCAAGTGCAAACGGGTCTGTCCCATGGATGTTGATATGACGGACAATTCCAGAAAGCGGGAAAACGGGACGGAATGTATCTTGTGTTTTGAATGCGCGAAAGTCTGCCCCAAGGGGGCGTTAAAATAAATGCAAATTTTCTCTTGACAATCAAAGGGAGTCGTTCTATACTAAAACCAACCTAATTGGTAGGTATTAACAAATGCCGCGCTAAGGTTACCAATTTTAGAAGGAAGGGAATTGACTTATGCAGCACTATTTTGAAAAGCTTGTCAGAGAAAACTTTCGATTCGGACGAATGTGGCGATGTATGTGCAGTTCTTACAGTCAGAAACCGTAAATACATCATATAGGATAAAGAGGAGAAAACATTATGTCTGATTATAAATTTGAAACATTACAACTTCATGTGGGGCAGGAGAACCCGGACCCGGCCAGCGATGCCCGCGCAGTACCTATTTATGCAACCACTTCTTATGTGTTCAGGGATTCTGCTCATGCGGCGGCTCGTTTCGGTCTTGCCGATGCCGGTAATATTTACGGCAGGCTGACCAACTCCACCCAGGATGTTCTGGAGAAACGGGCAGCGGCTTTGGAAGGCGGTGTGGCGGCACTGGCGCTTGCCTCCGGCGCTGCGGCAATTACATATACACTGGAAGCGCTGGGACAAAACGGCGGTCATTTCGTGGCCCAGAAGACAATCTACGGCGGCAGCTATAATCTGCTGGCCCATACCCTCCCGGCCTTCGGGATTACGGCCAGTTTTGTGAACATACATGATCTGGCAGAGGTGGAGGCGGCCATTCAGGAGAACTCCAGAGCCATCTATATAGAAACCCTTGGCAATCCCAACAGCGATATACCGGATATAGACGCTTTGGCTAATCTGGCACACAAGCACGGGCTGCCCTTGGTGGTAGATAATACTTTTGGGACGCCTTATCTGATTCGGCCCATTGCGCATGGCGCAGATATCGTGGTACATTCGGCCACTAAGTTTTTGGGCGGCCATGGCACCACGCTGGGCGGTGTGATTGTTGATGCAGGTAAGTTTGACTGGACTGCATCCGGCAGATATCCGGCAATTGCCGAACCCAATCCAAGCTATCACGGCGTATCTTTTGTGAAAGCGGCAGGCCCGGCAGCTTTTGTGACCTATATCCGCGCTATTCTGCTTCGCGATACAGGGGCCACAATCTCTCCCTTTGCGGCATTTTTGCTGCTACAGGGGATAGAGACATTGTCTTTGCGGTTAGAGCGGCACGCAGAGAATACAAAGAAGGTGGTGGAATTTTTGGCAGGGCATCCGCAGGTGGAAAAAGTCAATCATCCTTCTCTGCCCGACCATCCTGACCATGCACTGTACCAGAAATATTTCCCCAATGGCGGCGCATCCATTTTTACATTTGAAATCAAAGGCGGCGTGGCGGAAGCGCACAAGTTCATTGACAACCTTAAAATCTTCTCCCTGCTGGCCAATGTTGCCGATGTAAAAAGTCTGGTGATTCATCCGGCCACAACGACCCACAGCCAGCTTACGGAAGAAGAACTGCAAGATCAGGGCATTAAGCCAAATACCATCAGGCTTTCCATAGGCACGGAGCATATTGACGATATCATCGCCGATCTGCAGAATGGTTTTGATGCAGTAAATTTTTAATGTAAGATGGCGTTATCTGGCAGCGCATCTTAAACCGGCAGGTTTGTTCATTTGTGGATTTTAAAGTAGAGGCTCTGACATAGAGCAGATTGGAGGCACTATCATGGCAAACATTTATACGTCAGCAGATCAGCTGATTGGCAAAACACCCCTTTTAGAACTGGCTCATATTGAGGAGGCATATCATCTGAAAGCAAAAATCCTTGCGAAACTGGAATATTTTAATCCGGGCGGTTCTGTAAAAGACCGTGTTGCCAAGGCGATGCTCGATGAGGCGGAGAAAACCGGAGAACTGAAGCCCGGCTCTGTTATCATCGAACCGACTTCCGGCAACACCGGAATCGGTCTGGCGGCTGTGGCGGCGGCCAGAGGTTACCGGATTATTATCGTTATGCCCGAGACCATGTCGGTGGAACGCCGTCAGCTTATGAAGGCTTACGGCGCCGAGCTGGTGCTTACCGAGGGCGCGAAAGGCATGAAAGGCGCGATTGCTAAAGCGGATGAACTGGCCAAAGAGATTCCCCACAGTTTTATTCCGGGGCAGTTTGTCAACCCGGCCAATCCGAAGGCCCACAGAGAAAGTACAGGTCCGGAAATTTATGAAGATACGGACGGTAAGGTAGATATCTTTGTGGCAGGTGTGGGTACAGGCGGCACGGTGACGGGCGTCGGCGAATATCTGAAATCCAAGAATCCGGATATCAAGGTGGTTGCAGTGGAGCCTGCATCTTCCGCAGTACTCTCCACCGGTGTGGCGGGTTCGCACGGTATCCAGGGCATCGGAGCCGGTTTCATACCGGAGGTTTTGAACACGGATATTTATGATGAGATCATTCCGGTCTCCAATGAGGATGCATTTGCCGTCGGGAGACTGATTGGAAAGAAGGAGGGTGTTCTTGTGGGCATTTCTTCCGGTGCGGCAGCTTTTGCAGCCATAGAGCTTGCCAAACGTCCTGAGAATGCAGGAAAGAATATTGTAGTGCTTCTGCCCGATACGGGGGACAGATATCTGTCCACACCGTTGTTTGGCGAGTAAAGCAGAGTCGTTGGAGGTCAGCGTTGAAAATTTATCTGGATAATGCGGCGACAACAAAAATGAGCAAAACGGCAATAGATGCCATGCTTCCGTATCTGGACACGGTGTATGGGAATCCGTCCAGTCTTCATTCCATTGGACAGGATGCGGCGGAGGCATTATCCCAGGCAAGGCATAAGATTGCAGACTGTATCGGTGCTTCGCCGGAGGAAATCATCTTTACCTCCGGCGGCAGTGAGGCGGATAATCAGGCCCTTATATCGGCAGCGAGGATTGGACATAAACGGGGCCAAAGACACATCGTCTCCACTGCATTTGAGCACCATGCAGTATTGCATACGCTAAGAAAGCTGGAACGAGAAGGCTTTGAGATTACCTTGCTGGATGTTCATGAGAACGGTATGGTTTCGCCAAAGCAGGTGTCGGATGCTATTCGTGAGGATACCTGCCTTGTCAGTGTGATGTATGCCAATAATGAGATTGGAACGATTCAGCCGATTGAAGAGATTGGCCGGATATGCCGCGCAAAGAATGTGCTTTTTCATACGGATGCGGTTCAGGCGGCGGGCCATCTGCCTATCCATGTGAAAGAACAGCATATTGATATGCTTTCACTCTCAGCCCATAAATTCCATGGTCCCAAAGGCATTGGCGTCCTCTATGCCAAGAAGGGAATAAATATTACACCTGTTATTGAGGGCGGTGCACAGGAAAGGGGCAGAAGGGCGGGAACCGAGAATATTCCGGCGATTATGGGAATGGCAGCCGCCCTTGCAGAGGCATGTGCGCACATGGAAAGTCATGCCAGACAGCTGTGTGCATTGCGCGACCGGCTGATTACAGGGCTTTCCCAGATTCCCCATGGAATCTTAAACGGGGATAGCCAAAACCGTCTTCCCGGCAATGTGCATTTTTGCTTTGAGGGGATTGAAGGAGAATCTCTCCTATTGCTTTTAGATGACAAAGGAATATGCGCCTCGTCCGGTTCCGCCTGCACTTCGGGTTCCCTTGACCCCAGCCATGTGCTGCTGGCCATCGGGAGAGCCCATGAGATTGCCCACGGGTCACTGCGGCTCACCCTTTCAGCGGAAAATACGGAGGAACAGATTTCTTACACGATTGACGCGGTAAAAGAGACCGTGGCCTATCTGCGCAGTATTTCTCCTATTTGGCGCGATCTTGTGGAAGGTAAAAAGGAATTTTTGATTCAATGAGGGGATTAGTATGGCATTATATAGTGAAAAAGTAATGGAGCATTTCCGCAATCCAAGAAATACAGGTGTTATTGAAAACGCTGACGGCGTCGGAGAAGTGGGTAATGCCAAATGCGGCGATATTATGAAAGTCTATCTGAAAATTGAAGACGACATGATTGTAGATGCGAAATTTGAGACTTTCGGGTGCGGTTCTGCGATAGCGTCAAGTTCCATGGCCACAGAGTTGATTAAGGGAAAACCTGTTTCTGAGGCCCTGGCCCTGACGAATCAGGCAGTGGTCGAGGCGTTGGACGGTCTTCCGGCGCATAAGATACATTGTTCCGTGCTTGCAGAGGAAGCCATTAAGAAAGCCCTGCAGGATTATTACGAGAAACAGGATACGACGCACAGTTCTGGGCAATGATTGCTTATCATTCATTCGATTGTATGCAAAGGCAGGGAGCGGTTATGATGATTTCCACAAAGGGAAGATATGCACTCCGGGTTATGATTGATCTGGCGGAAAACTATGGGAAGGGCTATGTCCCCATGAAAGAGGTTGCCGAGAGACAAAATATTTCTCTAAAATATCTGGAACGTATCCTTCCTGTATTAACCAAAAACAATATGATTGAGGGACTTCAGGGAAAAGGCGGCGGTTATCGTCTGACATCCGAGCCGGCCGGATACCGTGTGGGGGATATTTTGCGTCTCACAGAGGGAGATTTGGCACCGGTGGCCTGTCTTAGCTGTGATGCAGACGCCTGTGCGCGGGTGGAAAGCTGTAAGACACTGCCCATGTGGACAGAGTTCTACAGGCTCACCAATGCATATTTTGACGGCATTACCTTGGCAGATCTCATGGAATAGGTGTGGAATCTGCATGAAAAGATCATAGTATAAATTAGAAAAATATCCTTGACAGCATTTATATCAAGTGGTATTCTATAGAAAATTTAACAAGTTAAACCGTTGAAGCGGAGATAACGGTGATGATGCCTTTACAGAGAGCCTGTGTTGCTGAGAGTCAGGTAAGAAACAAGTCATCAAATGGACCGCTGAGGGTGCAGTCAAATGCGCATGACGCAAAGTATTCTGCAACGTGTTGGCATACGTCAGTTGCCGGGGATATGCTGGTATCCTGCTAAGCGCACGGGAAGACCGTGAATCAAGGTGGCACCGCGGATAAAGTCTATTATTCGTCCTTGACAGAAATTCTATTTTCTGTCAAGGACTTTTTTGCGCGCATCAGCAGAGTCAGAAGGCTTTGTAAGCAGGCGTCATGCTTGCATGAAAGCCGGCTTACAAAGGCTTATGACGAGCAACGCGAACTCGGAAGACGGAGTCTTACGAGTCTGCTGATGCGGGCGAGCGAGAAAGTTCAGGGTTTGAAAGCAGGCGTCATGCTTGCATGAAATGCTAGAGACATCAGAAAGGAAGGGCACAAATTATGATCAAAGAAGCAATTGTCAAAATCGTAAACAAGGGAGATCTCACCTATGAGGAGGCTTACGCTGTGATGAATGAGATTATGAGCGGGGAAACTTCCTCCACCCAGAACGCGGCATTTCTGGCGGCACTCTCCACGAAAAGCGCCAGAGCGGAGACGACCGATGAGATAGCGGGCTGTGCGGCGGCCATGCGGGACCACGCTACGAAACTGCAGACAGATATGGAGCTGTTTGAGATTGTGGGCACAGGCGGGGACAATGCTCACAGCTTCAATATCTCTACTACCTCGGCGTTCGTGGCGGCGGCAGGAGGTATGAAGGTGGCCAAACACGGTAATCGCGCGGCCTCTTCCCAGTGCGGAACGGCAGACTGCCTGGAGGCTCTGGGGGTCAATATTGAACAGAGCCCTGCCCGGTGTGAGAAGCTTTTGCGGGAAGTGGGTATGTGCTTCTTTTTCGCACAAAAGTATCATACCTCTATGAAATATGTGGGGGCTATCCGCAAAGAACTGGGATTTCGCACGGTATTCAATATTTTAGGACCGCTGACGAATCCCGGCAGTCCCAAAAGGCAGCTTCTTGGGGTATACGATGAATATTTGGTGGAACCGCTGGCACAGGTGCTGATCAGTCTGGGCGTGGAGCGGGGCATGGTGGTGTACGGGCAGGATAAGCTGGATGAGATTTCCATGAGTGCACCCACTACGGTCTGCGAATTTAAGGACGGATGGTTTAAATCCTATACCATATGTCCTGAGGAGTTTGGATTCGAGCGTTGTACGAAGGAGGACCTGGCAGGCGGCACACCGGAAGAAAATGCAAATATTACACGTGCTATTTTACAGGGAGAAAAGGGACATAAGCGAAACGCGGTATTGATGAACGCAGGCGCATCCCTTTACATCGGCGGTAAAGCCGAAAGCATAAAGGAAGGTGTGGCGCTGGCGGCGCAGCTGATTGACTCCGGGAAAGTGCTTGCAGTACTTGAGAAGTTTATAGAAGTAAGCAGCCGGCCGGAATAGCGTGCGGATACAAGAAAGGGGAAAACGATGAATATCTTAGAACAATTGGCGGAACATGCAGGATATCGTACCCAACAGGCGAAAAGAAAAGTGCCTTTCGAGAAATTAAAGAAGCAAGCGTTATCTATTTCGAAAGATGGATTTGCCTTTGAAAAGGTCCTCAGAAAGCCAGGAATATCCTTTATCTGTGAGTGTAAGAAGGCGTCCCCCTCCAAAGGGCTGATTGCGCCGGAGTTTCCCTATTTAGAGATTGCAAGGGAATATGAGGAGGCCGGAGCCGACTGCATCTCGGTCCTCACAGAGCCCAAGTGGTTTCTGGGGAGTGACAGGTATCTGCAGGAGATTGCACAGACGGTCACCATCCCTTGTCTGCGAAAAGATTTTACGGTGGATGAGTATATGATTTATGAAGCGAAGGCGCTTGGGGCTTCCGCGGTGCTTTTAATCTGTGCAATCTTAAGTGAGACGCAGCTGAAAGAATATCTGGCGGTCTGTACAGAACTTGGACTTTCTGCTTTGGTGGAGGCCCATGACGAAGCAGAGGTCGAAAAGGCACTGGCGGCCGGGGCGCGTATCATCGGCGTCAACAATCGAAATCTGAAAGATTTTACGGTGGATACTGATAACAGCCGCAGACTGCGGGCATTGATTCCGGGGGATGTTCTGTTTGTCTCCGAGAGCGGCGTGCGGGGGCCGCAGGATGTGGAGCAGCTTGCACAGATTGGCGCAGATGCGGTGTTAGTCGGGGAGGCACTGATGCGGGCAGGGGATAAAAAAAAGATGCTGGAAGAACTGCGAAAGGGTTTGGGACAAAATGGTAAGGGTTAATATAAAACTCTGCGGGCTTACGAGACCCGGTGATATAGAGGCGGCAAATCTTCTCATGCCGGAATATGTAGGATTTGTTTTTGTTAAAAATAGCAAGCGTTATGTATCATGTAGACAGGCTGTAGTGCTAAAAAAGATGCTCCACCCGGATATCAAGGCAGTGGGCGTATTTGTGGATGAGGATATCAGAATCATCCGCGCCATGTTAAAGGATGGTGTTATTGATGCGGTACAGCTCCATGGAGGAGAAGATGATGTCTATATGGAGCAATTGCGGGAAATGATTGATACCCGGATTATCAAAGCCTTTCGAATTGCCGGCCAAGGGGATATAGCTCTGGCAGAGGCGAGTAAGGCGGATTATGTGCTGTTGGATTCTGAAAACGGGGGAACGGGCAAATCTTTTGACTGGAATCTTTTGTCTCAGATCAAACGGCCCTATTTCCTGGCGGGTGGTCTGGATGCAGGGAATGTGAGGACGGCAGTGGCCAGATGGCATCCCTATGGGGTGGATGTGAGTTCCGGGATAGAGACGAAAGGATTTAAGGACGAAGCGAAGATGCGGGCTTTTGTAGAAGCGGTGAGGAACTGACAGGTAAGCCGGCAGATGGGGAAGAAGTCTTATCAGTAGTGGATGCAGATGTTATGAAGCGGACGAATAGAACAATAAATATCACTTGTGATTGAATGGAGATTATTATGACAAATCAAAAAGGACGTTTCGGTGTCCACGGAGGGCAGTATATTCCGGAGACACTGATGAATGCGGTAATCGAACTGGAAGAAGCTTACAATCATTATAAGGAGGACGCACAGTTTCAGCAGGAACTGACAGACTTGCTAAACGACTATGCGGGCAGGCCTTCCAGGTTATATTTTGCCGGGAAGATGACCCAGGACCTGGGCGGAGCAAAGATTTATTTGAAGAGAGAGGATTTGAACCACACCGGCTCGCATAAGATTAACAATGTGCTGGGGCAGGCCCTTTTAGCAAAGAAGATGGGGAAGACCAGGCTGATTGCAGAGACGGGCGCGGGACAGCACGGAGTGGCCACAGCCACGGCGGCGGCTCTGATGGGCATGGAGTGTGTGGTATTTATGGGGGAGGAAGATACCATCAGGCAGGCCCTTAATGTCTATCGTATGCGGCTTTTGGGAGCAGAGGTAGTCACAGTAAAGACAGGTACAGGCACCTTGAAAGATGCGGTGTCGGAGGCCATGAGGGAGTGGACTTCCCGGATTGCCGACACCCATTATTGTCTGGGTTCCGTGATGGGACCCCATCCTTTCCCTGTGATTGTCCGGGATTTTCAGGCGGTCATTTCCAGAGAGGTTAAAATGCAGCTTAGGGAAAAGGAAGGACGGCTGCCGGATGCGGTGATTGCCTGTGTAGGCGGCGGTTCCAATGCCATGGGAAGTTTCTATCATTTTATAGAAGATGCGGGAGTCAGGCTGATCGGCTGTGAAGCGGCGGGCAGAGGGATAGATACTTTCGAGACGGCGGCGACCATCAGTACGGGGCGGCTGGGAATCTTCCACGGCATGAAGTCCTATTTCTGCCAGGATGCTTACGGGCAGATCGCACCGGTTTATTCCATTTCAGCGGGTCTTGATTATCCGGGAATCGGGCCGGAACACGCCTACCTGCATGATATCGGCAGGGCGGAGTATGTGCCGGTCACGGATGAAGAGGCTGTGGAGGCATTTGAGTATCTGTCAAGAACAGAGGGGATTATTCCGGCCATTGAATCGGCTCACGCCATAGCGTATGCTAAAAAGATAGCGCCTGTTATGGATAAAGAACAGATCATCGTCGTTACCGTATCGGGCAGAGGAGATAAGGACTGCGCCGCCATTGCGCGCTATAGAGGGGAGGATATTCATGACTAGAATCGGAAAGGCATTTGACAACAAAAAGGCATTTATTGCATTTATGACCTGCGGAGACCCTGATCTGGAGACTACGGCTTCTTGTGTGCGGGCCGCGGTGGAAGGCGGCGCGGACCTCATCGAATTGGGCATTCCCTTTTCAGACCCCACTGCAGAAGGGCCTGTGATTCAGGGAGCGAACCTGCGGGCGTTGACGGGCGGTGTGACGACGGATAAGATTTTTGAGATGGTAAGGAGGCTGCGGCGGGAGGTGGAGGTGCCGATGGTATTTATGACCTATGCCAATGTGGTATTTTCTTATGGAGCCAAGGATTTTTTATCCACCTGCCGGGAAATCGGTATGGACGGCATCATTCTGCCGGACCTTCCGTTTGAGGAAAAAGAAGAGTTCCTGCCGCTGTGTCATACCTATGGGGTGGATTTGATTTCCTTAGTGGCGCCCACTTCCAAGAATCGGATTGCCATGATTGCCAAAGAAGCGGAAGGCTTCTTATATATTGTGTCCAGTCTGGGCGTGACCGGCACCAGGCGTGAAATCAATACGGATTTAGAATCTATCGTGGAGGTGGTCAGGCAGAATACGGATATTCCCTGTGCCTTCGGATTTGGCATTTCCACACCACAGCAGGCGGCAAGGATGGCCGGCATCGCGGACGGTGCCATTGTGGGCTCGGCGGTGGTGAAATTGATTGAAAAGTATGGAAAAGAAGCGCCGGTGTATGTGAGAGAGTATGTGAAAAGCATGAAGGCTGCGATGAAGGCTGTTTCATAGATGATTAATAGGATTTTGGATGTGATTTAGAGAAGAAAGTCGGAAATTGTTTCATTTTACTAAAAAATTGTCTTGACTTTTGATCATTATGACAGTATACTGAGTTACATAAGAATTATACACGTATACAATAATACGAAACAAAGGCGTTTCTCTCTGATGAGTAGAGGGAAACGTTTTTTATGGTATAGGAAATTGTTTCGGATTTACGAGGCTGCGAAGCAGATCTCGCAATCGAGCTTTGCTCGATTCTTTATTGAGACGAGGGCGTCTTTCCTCAAAACGGGAAGGCGCCTTTTATCATGGAGGAAAGACAGCGGAGATTTTAGTAAAGCTGGTGTTGGATTTATATGGGGGCGTACTATGAACGAACGGATGAGCAGATTAGAATTATTACAGCACACAGATGCGGTCAACGAACTTCTGGCGCGTTATGGCGTGAAATTCGGCATCTATAAGAACAATGAATTTAAAGAGCAGCTTTTTCCATTCGATGCCATTCCAAGGGTGATCGAGTGCGAGGAGTTTGCATTCTTGGAGCGCGGCCTGAAACAGCGGGTTATGGCGTTGAACCTTTTTTTGAAAGATATTTACAGCAAAAAGCAGATAGTAAAGGACAAGGTTGTGCCGGAAGATTTTATTTTTGCTTCCAGCGGCTATATGGCAGAGTGCGAGGGCGCAATGCCTCCAAAGGGGATTTATTCTCATATTTCAGGCATTGATCTGGTGAAGGGAAAGGACGAAAAGTGGTATATTCTGGAGGATAATCTGCGAGTGCCCTCCGGCGCTTCTTATCCCATGATTGCAAGAGAATTTTGCAGGAGAAGTTCGCCAAATACCTTTCATGATAATCATCTGGAGGATAACAGAAATTATGCGGCGCTTCTGCGGCGGACGATGGACTATGTGAATACAGGCGGGCATACGGTAATTCTTACGCCGGGGCGGTATAATGCGGCTTATTTTGAGCATTCCTATCTGGCGGAAAAGACAGGCGCCCATCTGGTAAACGGTTCGGAGCTTATGGTGGAGGACGATAAACTCTATTATGTGGCGGTGGATGGAAGAAGAGAGCGGGTGGGGGCCGTGTACAGACGGATATCGGACGAATATCTGGACCCCATGAACTTTAAGCCGGAGTCGTTGATTGGCATTCCCCATATTTATGACGTGTTCCGCAAGGGTAACGTGGCACTTTTAAATGCGCCCGGCAACGGTGTGGCGGATGACAAGGGCATTTATTATTTCGTGCCGAAGATGATTCGCTATTATCTGGACGAGGAACCGATTTTGTCTAACGCGCCAACCTATCTGCCTTTCTATGAGGAAGATATGCGGTATGTGCTCGAACATTTTGACGAGCTGGTGCTGAAAGACGTGGCGGAAGCAGGCGGCTATGGCGTGGTTTTCGGAAGAAGTATGTCGAAGACCCAAAAGGAAGCATTTATTGCGTTGTTAAAAAGAGAGCCGAGAAGGTTTATCGCGCAGGAGATTATTGACTTTCAGGATCTGGATATCTTGGAAGGGGGAAGCGTAATCCCACGGAAGGCGGATTTGAGGGCTTTTGTGCTGATGGCGGAGGAACCTGTGGTTTGGAAAAGCGGTCTGACGCGTTTTTCCCGAAATCCGGATTCGTTCATTGTTAACTCATCGCAGGGAGGAGGATTTAAAGATACATGGGTATTATCTCGGTAGAACAGGCGGACAGATTATATTGGCTGGGAAGATATACGGAGCGTGTCTACACGACGCTTCGCATGTTTTGCCAAAGCTTTGACACTATGATTGATGAGATCGGGGACAGCTACAGTGCATTTTGTAAAAAGATAGATATTCCCGATATCTATGGGGATAAAGATACTTTCTTGAAAGTATATCCTTTTGACCAGGAAAACCCTGACTCTATTATCAGCAATCTTGACCGGGCTTATGATAACGCGGTAGTTCTCAGGGAGAGCATTGGTTCCGAGGCGCTGTCCTATGTACAATTGGCGGTTTATGAGATGAATAAAGCCAGCATCAGCAAAGCGCCGTTAATCGAATTACAGCATGTGATCGATGACCTATTGGCTTTCTGGGGCATTGCGGACGATCAGATTGATTCGGAACAGATTCGCAATATCATCAAAGCGGGCAAACGCATTGAGCGGATTGACCTCTATGCCAGATTGGGCGTGGCGGGACAGGAGTTGATGCGGGAAGTACACCGTATGATTCCGCGGGTGGAGAGAAGCGGTCTGGAATATAAGGCCGATCAATTGAAACTGTTGAAACAGCTGGCGGAAGAGCCGGAACCGGACTATTACCGGATTGTGCGTGAAGTGGAGACGGTTTTATAGACGGATGCAGGCGAAGATACACAATTTTGAGAAGAATCGAAAATTGATTGGATGGAGAACATCATGAAACGATTGCAGTTTGATTATTTTATGAAAATTGATTATTCGGAGGCAGTTTCTCTGTGTCATTTTACAATCAAGTGTTTTCCGAAAAACACACTGCGGCAGAGAGTGGAGGGCGTGTCCATTGCGCTGTCTCCCGCCGTGCCCTACAGCATCGGGGCGGATTCTTTCGGAAACCGGCAGATATACGGGAGGGACGATATTGCGCACCATAGCTTTTCTTTCCGGATAACAGGGAAAGTCCGCACGGGACTTTCTGGCTGGGAGGAGGAAGCCGATGTCGATCAGGCGGCCGTTTTCCGGTATCCCCACGGACTGAATCAGGCAGGAGAAAGTCTGCGGGCTTATCATGACGAAATCGGAAAAGAACTGCCGGAGGACACATACGAAAAAAGTTTGCTCATGATGCACAGGCTGTATCAGGATTTTGCCTATGAGAAAGGCGCCACCGATATGAATACGACAGCGGAGGAGGCTTTTCGTCTGGGGAAGGGCGTGTGCCAGGATTATGCACATATTCTGATTGCGCTGCTCCAAATGGAGGGGATTCCCGCCCGGTATGTGACGGGGATGTTGATTGGCGAGGGAGCAAGCCATGCCTGGGTGGAGGTACTGTATCAGAGCAGATGGTATGGCCTTGATCCGACGAATGACAGTCCGGTGGCGGATGCTCACATTAAAATCGGCGTGGGAAGGGAAGCTTCGGATTGTCTGATAAACCGGGGGATTATGCACGGCGGCGGCACACAGGTACAGACCATAGAAGTGATTGTGAGCGAAGAGGATTGAAGTTTCGGAACGGAGGGAATATGATTGAGATGGTAACGTCCATTGCGCTGCCGGCGGACGAGACGCTTTTTATCAAAAAGCAGCGCATTGAGCCGAAGAAAAAGAACGGCGGCGAAAAAAGAATCAGTATTGTGACAGGCATACACGGGGACGAGTTGGAAGGACAGTATGTCTGTTTTGAACTGGCAAGAAGAATCAGACGGCGGATGGAGTGCCTGCAAGGAATTGTAGATATCTATCCGGCGTTAAATCCCTTGGGTATTGACTCCGTAACAAGAGGGATTCCCGCTTTTGATCTGGACATGAACCGGTTGTTTCCGGGGTGTCAGGACGGCAACATGACGGAATACCTGGCCTCACGGATTATACAGGACTTGTCCGGTTCTGCGGTGGTACTGGATATCCATGCCAGCAATATTTATCTCACGGAGATTCCCCAGATTCGCGTCAACGAACTGCATGAGAGGGAATTGGTTCCGCTGGCGGCACAGACGGGCGTGGATTTTATCTGGGTGCATGGCGCGAGCACCGTATTGGAATCGACGCTGGCCTACAGTTTAAACAGTACGGGGACGCCCACGCTGGTGGTGGAGATGGGTGTGGGAATGCGTATTACGAAATCGTATGGAGATCAGTTGGTGGACGGTATTTTACATTTGATGAAAAAGCTTGGTCTGTGGACGGGGGAGACAACGGCTGTCAGAAAGCCTGTAATCTCGAAAAATCCCGATGACGTGGCCTATCTCAACGCCGCCACAGGCGGTATTTTTGTGCCGGCCGTGAAGCATTGGGAATGTCTGCATAAGGGACAGTTGATCGGCCGGATTATCGACCCGCTGTCAGGAACAGTGGTGGATGAGGTGGCGGCGCCGATGGACGGCATTCTATTTACAATCAGGGAATATCCGGTGGTGGACGAGGGCTCACTGATTGGAAGGCTGCTTTGCAAAAAAGCCTGCGGGGAACGGTGGGAGGAGGAATCGCAGCTTAGGATTTGAAATGCTCAGAGCGTACCTTCGCAAAAAGAGCTTCGGCATGGAGGAAAAGATGAAAAAAATTATCGTTTATGATATAAAGGGATTATACCGGGATAATTTCCGGGTGACAGGCTATGAGTTTGGAGAAGGAGAAAAGGCAGTCTGTATCGTGGGGAGTATGCGGGGCAATGAGGTACAGCAGTTGTATTGCTGCTCTCAGCTTGTCAGGAAATTGAAACAGATGGAGGCGGAAGGAAAACTTACGAAGGGCCAAAAGATTTTGGTGATTCCCTGTGCAAACCCCTATTCCGTGAACACGCAGAAACGGTTTTGGCCGGTGGATAACACGGACATTAACAGAATGTTTCCCGGTTACTCGCTGGGGGAGACCACCCAGCGCATTGCGGCTGGCGTATTTCAGGAAATTTCCGAGTATCGTTTCGGCATTCAGTTTACTTCCTTCTATATGCCGGGAGAATTTATGCCCCATGTGCGGATGATGTCTACAGGATTTGAAGATACGGAGACCGCAAAGCAGTTTGGTATGCCCTATGTGGTGCTGAGGCAGGTGCGGCCCTATGATACGACTACCTTAAATTATAATTGGCAGATTTGGGAGACACAGGCATTCAGTATGTATACGACGACCACGACACGGGTGGATAAGCAAAGCGCGCGCGAGGCGCTTCGGGGGATTCTCACATTTATGCAGAAACAGGGAATCTTAAAGTACCGAGGGCATGACGGGTATGTATCTTTGGTGGTAAAAGACGTGGATATGGTTCCTGTCAGGACGGGCAGGGCGGGATTGTTTGATTCTCTTGTCGAGGTGGGTACGGAGGTTGAGAGGGGACAAATACTGGCGCGTATCATGGATGCCTATGAAGGGGAAGTCATTGAGGAGTTGTATGCACCGGTGGACGGGATAGTGTTTTTTATGCACGGAGAGCCTCTTACTTATTCAAACACGGCGGTGTTTAAGCTGGTGGTGCGGACGGAATGACAGCGGACGGAGAGGAGTAACATGAAACAGAACATTGTTTTATGGCTGGTGGCTTTGGCGGTAGTTATGCTGCGCTTCTGCATAACAGGGGTTCTTTGACAGTCTGAATAGAAAGCTACGCTTTCTATTGGGATTATTGAGGTTTGGTGGGGTTCATCACGGTGGTGGGTGGACCCCGCTTTTTTGGGCTTTGGATGCCGCTGATAAGGTGGTGATAGTATGGAGTTTCGCCTGTTTGTTTGCAAAATTTGTAAATACTTATGGAATATTGCAGATAGGCGTGGTGTAGATATAGAAAAAGTATAGGTTTATAACTGTCTGTCTGCTAATTTTACTGGCAGTTATTCTGTCCCACATAAGCCTGGCTGGATGAGGCGCAGGCAGGAATGCGGGAAGGGAAGATGTACAGCGGCTTTCGCAGGTAATATGCTTACACGGCGGTTTGCGTTTGTGCTTATAGTCGTTTCGTGCAAAAATAGGTTATTTTTCATAGGGATTCTGCCAGTCGGGGCAGAGGTATGTCTCGCTCCATGTCATCATGGTCTGCAGGACGGGGATGAAGCTTATGCCGAATTCAGTAAGAGAATATTCCACCTTCGGCGGGATTTCCTTGTAGATTTCCCGGTGGAGGAAGCCATCGTTTTCCAATTCCCGGAGCTGCTTTGTGAGCGTGGACTGGGTGATGCCGTCCAAGCGGCGCATC
>CAJUFU010000038.1:25233-29909 GCA_910585555.1 uncultured Lachnospiraceae bacterium | reverse complement strand
CGAGATAATGAGCGGTGACTGGAGTTCAGACGTGTGCTCTTCCGATCTGCCCCGGCCACCACCGGTCCTGCAAGCGGTCCCCTTCCCACCTCGTCTATCCCACAGATATGAGCGTATGCACAATACGCTCTCTCATATTTCTTCAGTTCTTCTGTGCGCGCAAGTTCCTTCTCATAGTCCATCACCCGTCGTCTGGCCCTGTCAATTTCCTTCCGCACGCCCACACGTTTGTCCGACTCATATTGCAGAAATAAAACAGGCAGCTCATCCATGGTTGCTGCCTGTAGTTTTTGCCTGATTGCCTTGATATCTTCTGCCATAACCCCGTACTCCATTCAAATCCCAAAGAATTTTCCTTTTATCAGCGGTGTTTGATCAATCCAAACTTGTCAAAGGGCCATATCCGTAACCATGCCCGTCCTATGATATTCTCCCGTTTAATATTTCCCACTTTGGGGTCTCTGCTGTCCGTGCTGTTATTCCTGTTATCTCCCATCACAAAATATTCGTCTTCGTCAAGCTCTATGGGTTCATATGCCCTGCCGGGATTTAAAATAATCTCCTTGCCATAAGCTTCCTCCAGAATCTCCCCATCGATCATGATATTTCCCTTCTCATCAATCTGCACCGTCTCTCCTGGCAGACCGATGATACGCTTAATAAAATAGGTATCCTTTTCATCCTGAAAGGGAAACACGATGATATCAAAGCGTTCCGGCTCATGGAACCGATAGCTGATCTTATCCACAATCAGATTATCCTCTGTGCTGAGTTTGGGTTCCATAGAGCTTCCCTGCACCTGGGTTCTTTGTCCCACAAAATGAATCACCAGATAGACGGCGCACAGTACGCCTAATAGATACAGGCTTGTGCTCAATATCTCTCTCAACACCTTTTTCATGACTCTGTCCTCCCTTACACTGACTTTTCAATCCACAAATGATGGGCTGCATTACGCAGGCTCTTCCAGGGTAATCCTGCCTATTCTTCCGCTTCTGAAATCGTCAATCACAAGCGCTGACGCCTTTTCATAATCCGGCTCCTGGCCCTTTTTATAACACATACGGTTCTTACAGACCATTTCCATGACTTCCCTGACGGTAAGGCTCTGTCCGTTCTCCTCAATCTGATAGCGCCCCAATAGTGCATCCCTGTAATGGGATAACAAATACGCCACCAGCGCATCGGCAAGTTCCGTCATCTGCAGTATCTCGTCATTCATGGAACCGATCATGGCCAGCTTACATCCCACTTCCTCGCTCTCAAACTTGGGCCAGAGGATACCCGGTGTATCTAAAAGCTCCAGCTCCTTGTTCAACCGAATCCACTGTTTGCCCTTGGTCACACCCGGTTTATTACCTGTCTTCGTACATGCCTTCCCGGCAAAAGAATTGATAAAGGTGGACTTGCCCACATTGGGAATTCCCACGACGATAGCCCTCACCGGCCGGTTTTTGATACCGCGCCTTCTGTCCCGTTCAATCTTCTCTTTACAGGCTTCCCGCACCATACCTTGAATGGCTTTTAATCCCTGACCCGTCTTCGCGTTCACTTCCAGGACATAAAATCCTTTCTCTTTGAAAAACTGCATCCACCGTTTATTGCTTTCCGCATCTGCCAGATCTGATTTATTTAAGAGAATCAGTCTTGATTTATTTTTTCCTAAGTCATCAATATCAGGGTTTCTGCTGGAAAGCGGCACTCTTGCGTCCAAAAGCTCAATCACCAGATCAATCAGGCTGATGTTCTCCTGCATCATACGTTTTGCCTTGGTCATATGACCCGGATACCACTGGTAGTTCATGCGCTGTACACTCCTTTCACAGCCTGCAGCTGTCTATTCAATCAGCCCGATGGACTCATCCCCTGTCTTCATATGAAACCACGCCTTACCCACAATATTATCCTTCTTAACAGCACCAATGTTGCCGGAACGGCTGTCCTCACTGCTGTTACGGTTATCCCCAAGTACAAAGAATTCATCCTGGGCAAGCGTCATCTCGTTTTGTGCAATACCGGGATCTGCCATTTCATCGAGAGAATCATCCTCACTCAGAAGCAGGCCGTCTATGTACACCCTTCCGTCACGAATCTGAATCGTCTCTCCCGGCAACCCCACCACCCGTTTCACATAATAATGGGAGTTCTGATTGCCGTTTGGCAGAAAAACAATCACATCGCCCCTCTTAGGTGTGGTAAGTCTGTAGATAATCCGGTTCATCAAAATCTCCTGCCCGTTGTATAAAACCGGCTCCATGGAATCACCGATCACGCTGGTACGCATTCCCACGGAAAAGATAATGACAAAAGCCAAAAAAACGGCAACCAGACCGCCCACCAACAATTCCAGGACATCCTTGATAACCTTGGGATTTAAGCGTTTCTTCTTCTGATAAAAAGTCAAGCCCTTCCTTCTTGCCATGACCCTTTCCTTTCAAAAAACAGATACCCCGAATCGCTCCAAGGTATCTGTTCCATCTCACTTCGTCTATTTAACCAGTTCTTTCACTTTAGCCTTCTTACCGACGCGGTCTCTCAGGTAATTCAGTTTAGCACGTCTTACTTTACCTCTTCTGACAACCTCAACCTTCTCCACGTTAGGAGAATGCATAGGCCATGTCTTCTCCACTCCTACGCCATTTGAAACTTTTCTTACGGTAAATGTGGTCCTGTTGCCGCCGCCCTGAATCTTTAATACAGTTCCCTCAAAGACCTGGATTCTCTCACGGTTTCCCTCTTTGATCTTACCGTACACCTTAACAGTGTCACCGACATTGAACTCACTGACATTTTCCTTTAACTGCGCTGCTTCGATTTCTCTGATGATTTCGTTCATAATCTTCCTCCTAAAATGACCTGGATGTTCTTAATACATTCTGTAACAGAGGACCATCTCTTTTCACAACATTAATAACTTACCATATTGTACTGTCAAATGCAAGCGGTTTTTAGCTTTTCTTTACACTTTCCTGATATCTCTCATATAAATCCGGCCGACGCTCCTTGGTCCGCAAAAGGGACTGTTCCAGCCGCCAGGCATCTACCTTTGCATGATTGCCTGACAAAAGTACGGCCGGCACCCTCTTATCATGCCACACCTCCGGTCTGGAATACTGGGGATATTCCAAAAGACCGTCGCAGAAAGACTCCGTCACCGCCGATTCCTTGTTGTGGAGTACCTCCGGCACCAGTCTGGCAATCGCATCCACCATCACCATGGCCGCCAGTTCCCCGCCTGTCAGTACATAATCGCCCAGGGAAATCTCGTCTGTCACAATCTCCTCAAGGACCCTCTCATCAATACCCTCATAATGACCGCATAAGAAGACCAGCTCCTCCTCACGGGCCAGTTCCTGCGCCATCTTTTGATGAAAGGTTTTCCCCTGAGGCGATACATAGATTACCCTTTTTCTTTTATATTGACCAATACAGTCAACAATAGACTGATACGCATCAAACACCGGTTGTGCCTGCATCAGCATACCTGCGCCGCCGCCGTAGGTATAATCGTCCACCTTACCGTGTTTATCCTGTGTATAGTCCCTGATGTTAACTGCTTCTATTGCAATATGCCCCTGTTTCACCGCCCGGCCTAAAATACTTGTGTGAAGCCCCTCTAAGACCATTTCGGGAAACAGCGTCATAATATGGAAATTTACCATATATCTCTCCTGCCGCTGGATTGATTGCCAATCCGCATCTCATCCTAAAAGGCCATCCATGATATGTGCCTTGATCACCCGTTTTTCCATATCCACAGCAAGAATGCATTCTTTGATCGCCGGCAGTAAGACCTCCGTGCCGTCTGCGCGGCTTACCACATAAACGTCATTGGCGCCGGTGGCGAGCACATCCTTCAATTCGCCCAAGGTCTCTCCTTCGTCCGTCACCACCGTAAGCCCGATCATATCTGCCACAAAATACTCATCTTTCTTTAATTTCACCGCCTGGTCCCTTGGCACCAGCAGTCTGGCTCTCTTATACTTCTCCACATCGTTAATGGAATCATATTCCTGAAACTTCAGGATAACGAACTGTTTAAAGAACTTAACATTCTCTATCTTAAGCGTAAATCTATCTTTCCCGGTATCCAGAATCACTTCTTTCAGGTTCCGAAACCTTGCCGCATCATCTGTGGTAGGGTACACCTTGACTTCTCCCCGGATTCCATGTGTCTGGGTAATCACACCCACCTGCAATTCATCGTTCATACATACCTCGCTGCTGTCTGCATTCTGCTTCCATGATTTAAGACTTTCTTAAGCTCCTGTTCATCGAGTAAGGAACTTCCTCTTCCTCTGCGCATAAAAATCAGCCTCACAGATAAATCCATGAGGCCAAACTGTCAGATGATTTCTACATCCACTCTCTTATTGTCTTTCGACGATGCCGCCTTAACGACAGAGCGGATTGCCTTGGCAATACGTCCCTGTTTACCGATCACTTTCCCCATATCTGAGGATGCCACATGAAGTTCAATGGTAACATTCTTACCCTCTTCCTTCTGTGTCACAACTACTTCATCCGGGTTCTCGACGAGAGCTTTTGCGATCACTTCCACTAATTCTTTCATAGTCCACCTCCAAAAGCCAAACTATTTCGTCACCCCTACTGTCTTGAAGATTCTGCTGACAATCTCTGTAGGCTGCGCGCCGTTAGCCATCCACTTCTTAGCC
>CAJUFU010000038.1:23048-25223 GCA_910585555.1 uncultured Lachnospiraceae bacterium | reverse complement strand
GATGCTTTTTCTGACCCATTCTTCTTAATCTGATTTTAACTGCCATTTTCTTTGCCTCCATTGTAAAATTAATGATTTATTTTGAAACCCTAAAATGGGAATTTCATACCGCCCATGCCGCCGAACAACCCCCGGCCTTTCTTACCGCCCATCATACCGGGAAGCTGTTTCATCATCTTCTGGGACTGTTCGAACTGTTTGATAAACCTGTTGACCAGCGCAATATCCACACCTGCTCCCACCGCAATGCGGTGCTTCCTGCTGGGATTTAAGAGTTTGGGATTCTGCCGCTCTGCCGGCGTCATGCTTAGGACAATCGCCTCCATACGGGCCAGCTGCTTCTCATCCACCGCCGACTCGATATCCGCCATCTGCTTTCCCATGCCGGGCATCATCCCCAGAATGCTGGAAAGACCGCCCATATTACGCATCTGCTTCATGCTTTCCAGATAGTCCTCAAAGTCGAACTTGCCCTTCTTCATGCGGGCCGCCATCTGCTTTTCTTTCTCTTCATCGATATCCAGGTTCTGCTGCGCCTTCTCAATCAGCGTCAGCACATCACCCATGCCCAAAATCCGGTTCGCCATACGATCCGGGTAAAACTGTTCTAAGTCGGAAAGCTTCTCTCCCATACCGATATAGAGAATCGGTTTACCGGTCACTGCCTTGATGGAGAGGGCCGCACCGCCTCTGGAATCACCATCCATCTTGGAGAGAATCACCCCATCAATGCCTACCTTCTCGTCAAAATCCTTGGCCACGTTGACAGCATCCTGTCCGGTCATGGCATCCACCACCAGAAGCGTCTGGTGCACCGTCACATTCTCCTTGATCTCCTGCAGTTCCGCCATCATCTCCTCGTCAATATGGAGACGTCCTGCGGTATCTAAAATCACCACATTATGACCGTTCTTCTGCGCGTGCTCTATGGCCGCTTTGGCAATGTTGACAGGCTTGTGGTTCTCTCCCATGGAAAAGACATCCACCTGCTGTTTCTCCCCGTTTATCTGTAGCTGTTTAATCGCTGCCGGTCTGTAGACATCGCAGGCCGCCAACAGGGATTTCTTACCCTTTAACTTAAGCTTGCCGGCAATCTTCGCCGTGGTGGTGGTCTTACCGGCACCCTGCAGACCGCACATCATGATGACTGTTATGGACTTGCCCGGCTGCATGGCAATCTCTGTGGTCTCAGACCCCATCAGAGAAACCATCTCTTCGTTGACGATCTTGATGACCATCTGTCCCGGATTCAAACCGTTGAGTACATCAGCACCAATGGCACGTTCCTCCACGGACTTGACGAATTGTTTCACCACCTTAAAATTGACATCGGCCTCTAAGAGCGCCATCTTGACTTCCTTCAGGGCAGTCTTTACATCCGCCTCCGTGAGCCGGCCCTTGCTTCTCAAATTCTTGAATACATTCTGCAGTTTATCGGTCAGACTTTCAAATGCCATATGGCCACGCCTTTCTGTATTCTTACAATTCCTGCATAATTCTCTCAGACAATTCTCTGATCTGCGCCCCGTAAGAGTCCCAGTTTGTCGAATTTCCCTTTTCATATTGAGCAGAAAGTTCACAAATCTGCGCAATCTTATCCTTGATGCTGGTAAATCTGGCAATCAGCTGCAATTTCTTCTCATATCCCTGCAACGTCTTATCACAGCGCTTTATGATATCGTGCACTGCCTGCCTGCTGACGCCCTCCGCCTCAGCAATCTCTCCCAGGGAGAGATTGTCATACACGACTCTCTCATATATCTCCTGCTGATGCTTTGTCAGCAATTCTCCATAGAAATCATATAATAAACCCTGCTCTACGATTTTCTCCATGACCAAGCCTCTGCCGGCCTTTTACTTGCTAGGATATAAGGCATGACAGCCATACTTGCTCAGATTCTCTCTATCTCATCATTGCCGACTTATGCATTTTACTATAGAGTCTCTCCTGTGTCAAGTATTTTTTCTTGACAGCCATATGCAAATGTTGAAAAAACATTTAAATATTTATAAAAAGAGGCAAAACAGATAGGCAGATGCCCCAAAAGATGCTATAATAACTTTATTATTTGGCTGATTTCTATATAAGATATATCATGATATCATTCTAAGGAGGGTTACGACTACCATGAAGCTTACTGATTTTATGGACATGGCGAATCTGCAGAAAATTCA
>CAJUFU010000038.1:9996-23038 GCA_910585555.1 uncultured Lachnospiraceae bacterium | reverse complement strand
CACTATAGCCTACACTCTTTCCCTACACGACGCTCTTCCGATCTCAGAAAATTCAGGACGCATTTTCCGACGCTACCGGTCTTGCAGCCATCGCCGTTGATGCCGATGGCAACTATATTACCAAAGGCAGTAATTTTACGGATTTTTGTATGAAACACACCAGAGGATGCAGCGAGGGTGCTAAGCGCTGCCAGAGATGTGACGCCACAGGACAGGGCACCTACGAATGTCACGCCGGTCTGATGGACTTTTCCATGGATATTATCTTAAATGGCGAAAAGCTCGGCAAAATGATTGGCGGCCAGGTTCTGCCCATGGCTCCGAATGAAGAGAAGTTCACCTCCATTGCGCAGGAGCTTGGCATTGATCCGGAGGCTTATATCCGGGCCGTCAAAAAAGTACCGGTACGCTCCGAGAAATCCATCCGCGCCGCTGCCGCTCTGTTGGAGGATGTGGTAAACTCCTTTGTCTTACAAGAGTATATGAACAACACGGAATATAAGAAGATTAAAATCTGGGAGGAAGAACTTGCCAATGCCACAGGTACTGTGGCCAGAATCAAGGAAAATACCAGAGAACTGGAGTCCATCGCCTCCAAGCAGACTATCATGGCTTTAAATGCTTCCATCGAGACAGCAAGAGTCGGTGCCGTGGGCGCCGGATTCGGTATCATTGCCAAACAGATGGGGGTCTTCTCTAAGCAGTCTGCGGAAATATATAAGACAATCACGGAAGATGCCAACAAAATCTCCGATTCCATCAACCGCATGAATCAGACCTGATTTCTTTCATTTAAAAAGTCCTCTCGAAAAGAGGACTTTTTGTTTGTTATCATTTGATTTCTCACTGGATGATCTCCAGATAACCTACCACCTTCGTCATATCAAATTCTTTCAGCACGCCCAGATTGGGGTCATAATATTTATCCTCATATCCCACCAGGTAATGGCTGTATCTTCCCATACGCTCCATAATGATACAGCACTTGGGAAGCTCCACAATCTTACCCAGCGTATAGACAATCTTGTCCGCATGGCGAATGCCAAGATACTCTAGCGTGGCAATCATTTTGCTCATATTGGCCTGCCACTCTCTGCACTTCATAATATCACAGGCCTCGTCCAACGTCGTTCCTGCAATCATCGCAATGCAGGACTGACCGCAAAGGCCGTCCCAGGGCTGTGTCACCAAATCCACGCCGTCAATCTTACGAATCGGATGTTCTACACTATAAGGACTGTCGCCGCCGATGCTTACCACATTTCCTACGATTTCAATGGAAATCAGATATTTCTTGCCAAGCTCCACTTTAGAGAGCGTGTCCTTATTCACTGGAATATCGTAATATCCCTGGCCCTTCGGGAGCAAATCACATATAAAGCAAACGTCATCAAAGCAGACCCTGACCGGCGCATCTCCCACTTTCTCACAAACTTCCCACACGTTAAAGGGTACGGCGATCGTATTCTCATTTTCCCGAAATTCCACCGTACCTTCAAATTCATATTTCATATCCGTAACCCTGCCTTTCCCATATTATATAAATCATATCCGCAGATGCTGATTCCGCGTTCATTATACCATAAATATGCATACACAGACAACCTAATCTTCCCATATTCAGACGCAATTGCAGCCGTTCAATCTTCGGCCGCACTGTCACGCCTGTCACACGCAATCCCTCAAAACACTTTAGGCCGCCTCTTATCCTCTGCCAGTCACATCAGCTTGGAAGGCGCCGCCCCCACAATCTCCTTAAAACGTCTGGCAAACGTAGAATAGTCGCTAAACCCACATTCGTAACAGGCCCTGGATGCAGGCACACCGGAAAGAATCATCTGTCTGGCCATTTGAATGCGCTTTTCATTTAAATACTGATGCACTGAATACCCTGTGGCCTGCTTGAACTGCCGCATCAGATAATACTTGCTGATATAAAATTTTTCCGCCAAAACATCTATATTGACTTTCTCAGTCAAATGCTCCTGTATATAGGCGATCACATCCACTACTTTCTCATGATACACAGCCGTCTCAATAAAAGCTTTTGGCTGACTGGCCACATCGATATTAAACAAAACCATAAATTCCAAAAAGGCCGCCTTCAAAAGCAGATCCTGATAACAAGAATCCCTCTGCTTCTCAATCCTGCGCATCTTAAGCAGGCAGCCCACCAGCGTCTCATAGGTTTCCGGTGTAAAATGAAGCACCCGGTTCTGACGCCTTTGTGCCTCCTCAAAACAGCGCATCAGACTTTCTCCCGATGCGCTCTTCTGACTAAGGAATTCCTCCGACAAATATATGATATATCTTTCATAGAAGGCCGCCTTATCTATCTGGACCCGGTGAATCACATTTGCCCCCACCAATACGAAATCATGGGGCTTTAAGCTGTATGTCTTTCCTTCAATCTGATAATTTACCTTCCCTTCCAGGAAATAGATGATCTTATAAAAATCATGGTAATGGAAATCAAATTCCAATTCTCTGCGGTCCCTGATATGAAAAACCCGGAAAGGTTCTGTCAGATAGCCTGTTTTCTCATATTGCTCCAGTCCCAATTCATTCATTTTCAGTTCCTCAAATCCTCAAAACTGATATTCAAATCCACATCCCCCGCAATCCCGGATACGTTTCCACGGTTGGTGTACTGCCAAATCTTGAAAGCATAGGGAAAATACATCTCTTCATCATAATAGGCAAGCCACTTATCGTACTCTTCCAGCTGCTCTAAATCCAGCATCAGCATAAAAGTCTTCAGATTCCCATAAATCATAGGGGTATAGCCCGCCTCTTTAATCTTCTCACAAAAAGTTATGCAGTACTTGGTCCGCTCCTCCTTTGTCAGATCACTGGCTCTGGCATTCGTATTGGTTACAGCCTCAATGTCTAGGACCACCGGATAGGTGACATCATACCGCTCTATGGAATCAATCACGAAAGCGGCCTCCTCCTCTGCCTCCGCCTCACTGGTGGCCTGGGTAAAGAAGTACACGCCCACATCAATATCATTATCCAAGGCTCCCTCGATATTTTCCTGGAAGGTATCGTCAACCAAGATTTCACCTTCTGTATAACCGCGTATTCCCAGACGGATAAACGCATATTCCACCTCGTCGTCCGCCACCTTCTTCCAATTGATGGAATCCTGGTATTTCGACACATCTATTCCCTTGTGGGAGACCCGCTCTCCATTCTCATAATAGTGCAGAATCTGGTCTCCATCCAGCTGGAATCCCTGGGGGTCATATGTATGCTTTTTCAGATTTTCCTGTATGGGGAAAAAGTAGTACCGTCCGGCGTCTGCAACCACAATCTCCTCCGTAAAGAAATAGCGCAGCATTTCCGTGGCGCCGTCCCCCGCCTCCATCATCTCTCTCATTTTTCCTAAGAATTCGCTGCTTACTTCCTGGCTGGTCTGTTCTTTCGTCTGGTTCACAGTCTCCTGTATCATCTGATCTACTTCATCCTGGGAATAGGACTGTTCAATCTCCTGCCTGGCCGTTTCCAATTCTCTCATGACTTCCACCTTCTGCAGCTGGGCGGCACGATTTTGAAACACAGTCACAAGACATACCGTGACCGATGCCAGTGTGATGATACAAAGGATGATAGACCCTGCCAAAATACTGTTCTCACTTCTCCTATGTTTTTTTCTCCGTCTCTTGCCTTGTAGATTATTTTCCCGCATAGACTCTCCTTCTTAGATTCGTTCACTAAAATAGCTTTTGTATCCCTCTCCAAACACTTCTGTGGCGTTTGTGATGATCATAAAAGAATTGGCATCTTCCTGTCTGACAATCTCCTCCGCCTGCGGAGAGACAGCCTTTTTCACCACACACATAATGACTTTCTTGTTATCTCCACTATATGCGCCCTGCCCGTTTATATATGTCACGCCGATATCTATATCCTCCAATAACCTCTGGGCAATCTGCTCGGATTTGCCGCTGATGATATATAACAGCCTGGCCTCATCTCTGCCGTAAAGGACCAAATCCATTACCAGAGAGGTACAGGTGGCGGAAATGGCCGCATACAAAGCGGCGTTAATGTCCTGAAACACAATGCCCGATAAGGTCACCACCATAGCATCCATGATAAAGAAAATCTTCCCCGTCTTCATATGTGGAAACTTAAGCCGCAGGGCTTTGATGATAATATCCACACCGCCTGTGGTGGCACCAACCCGAAAGATTGTGCCCACCGATACAGCAATCAGCACACCACCTGCAAGCGCTGCCAAAAGAATATCATCCGTAGCCGCTCCAAAAGGTGCCAGCAGATTGGTAAAGACCGAAATCAGCGCTGTCGCATAGATGGAAGAAATGGTTAAGCCCATTCCAAACTTCCATACGCCAAAGACAAGAATCGGTATATTGATCAGCATGATCAAAGTACCGGTACTCATAGGCAGGACTCTGCTCAAAATAATGGAAATACCAGTCACTCCACCAGGCGCCATATCGTTGGGATCTGTAAAAAGGCTGACGCCTGCAGCATACACAAAAGCAGCCACTGATATAATAATATATTTCTTTAGCAATTCTGTCTTGCTTTTTTTGAATTTTTTTTCAAATTTCCTGTGATTTCCTTGCTCCATAAATACTGCCGCCTCTCTTTCTTCTTTAGCGTAACCTCTTTTTGGCAAAACATACATTAAAATCCGTATATATATACGGATTTTAATGTATGTTTTATGCAGTTTATATCAGAATACAACTTCCGCCAAGATATCCCAAATCCATACTCTAAATACTTGCCCGCACCAGCTTGGGCTGGTATCCGTGTTGTGTCAATGCATCTATGATCTGGTTCTTATGCTGTGTTCCGTAGGCCTCTAAGGTAATCCGAAGCTCCACCGCCGCATTGCGGTTGATGGATACGAACTGGTTGTGTTCTAACTTGATGACATTGCCGCTCTCTTTTGCAATCACATCAGACACCCTGCTCAGCTCTCCCGGCTTATCCGGCAAAAGCACGGACACTGTAAAGATTCTGTCCCGCAGCACCAATCCCTGCTGTACCACGGAAGACATGGTGATTACATCCATATTACCGCCGCTTAAGATTGCCACAATCTTTTTGTTCTTCACATCCAGATGCTTTAAGGCCGCCGCCGCAAGCAGGCCGGAATTCTCCACCACCATCTTGTGGTTCTCCACCATATCCAAGAACGCCACCACCAGTTCCTCGTCCTCCACGGTGATGATATGGTCCAGATTCTTACTCACATAGGGGAAAATCTTCTCCCCCGGCGTCTTCACCGCTGTACCGTCAGCTATGGTATTGACTTTATCCAAAGTCAATACCTTGCCCGCCTTGATGGATTCCTCCATACAGTTAGCCCCTGCCGGCTCCACGCCAATCACCTTAATCTTGGGATTGAGCAGTTTCGCCAGTGTGGACACACCCGTGGCAAGACCGCCGCCGCCAATGGGCACCAGAATATAATCCACCAAGGGCAGTTCCTTGATAATCTCCATGGCAATCGTTCCCTGTCCCGTTGCCACATCCAAATCATCGAAAGGATGCACGAAAGTATAGCCATGTTCTTTGGCCAGCTCATAAGCATGAGCGCAGGCTTCATCATACACGTCCCCATAGAGAACCACTTCCGCCCCATAACTCTTGGTGCGGTTTACCTTAATGAGCGGCGTGGTGGTGGGCATCACGATCACTGCCTTCACACCATAACACTTTGCCGCATAGGCAACCCCTTGGGCATGATTGCCTGCGGAAGCAGTGATCAAGCCCTTCTCTCTCTCTTCATCCGTTAACGTACTAATCTTATAATAAGCGCCCCGCAGCTTATAGGCTCCTGTAAGCTGCATATTTTCCGGTTTCAGATAAATCTTATTTCCGGTCTGCGCGCTGAAATAATCGCTGTAGACCAGCTTCGTCTCCGAAGCCACCTCTTTGACAATCTCATAAGCCTCCTCAAACTTATCCAATGACAATTCTTTCGTTCCCATATCCGTTTTCCTCCCCTCTTAACAAACTGTAAAACAGCCGCGCCCTGCTGCCATTTTCAGATATCATTTACCGCTTCGCATCACTCGTTACTATCCGTTTCCTTTTCTTCTTCCCCAGATGTTTTCACATCAAAGAGTGCGTCCACAAACTGGTCTGCATCAAACTTTTGTAAATCCTCAATGGTTTCACCCACACCGATATACTTCACCGGAATCTGCAGTTGCGACTGGATTGCCACCGCAATACCGCCCTTGGCAGTCCCGTCCAGCTTGGTTAAGATAATGCCCGTAAGATTGGTCACCTCACGAAACTCCTTCGCCTGCTGTAAGGCATTCTGGCCTGTGGTCCCGTCTAAGACCACCAGATTCTCCCTATGAGCATCCGGAAATTCTTTACCGATGATACGGTCTATCTTCTTAAGCTCTTCCATCAGATTCTTCTTATTATGGAGCCGCCCTGCAGTGTCGCACAAAAGCACATCCACATTGCGGGCTTTCGCCGCACTCACGGCATCGTAAATCACACTGGCCGGATCGGCGCCCTCTGCACCGCCGATGATATCCACCCCGGCGCGGCTGGCCCACTCGCTAAGCTGTTCTCCTGCCGCAGCGCGGAAGGTATCAGCTGCCGCGATCAGCACCTTTCGGCCCTGCCCTTTTAATTTGCCCGCAAGCTTTCCAACCGTGGTGGTCTTGCCTACGCCGTTGACCCCGATCACCAGCACTACAGACGTTTTGCTCTCAAAGTCATACGCCGTCTCTTCCACCCGCATCTGCTCTTTGATATTCTGTATCAGATACTCCTTACAGGCGGCAGGCTCCTTGATATGGTTTTCCTTCACCTGTACCCGGAGCTTTTCAAGGATTGCATCCGTGGCCTCCACCCCGATATCTCCCATGATGAGGATTTCCTCCAACTCCTCATAGAAATCTTCGTCAATAGCAGAAAAGCCATTGAAAACGGAATCAATCCCATGTACAATGTTATTTCTTGTCTTTGTGAGGCCTTCCCGCAGTCTGCTGAAAAACCCTTTCTTTTCTTCCCCCATATCAACCTCCCTGATTACACTTCATAAAACACCCGCTAGTCGTCCAATTCTTTATCAATCAGATTCACACTTACCAGCGTGGAGATTCCCTTTTCCTGCATGGTAATACCATACAGTCTGTCCGCCTTCTCCATGGTTCCGCGTCTGTGTGTGATCACAATAAACTGAGTATTCTTGGTCAGCTTGTGCAGATACTTGGCAAATCTGGTTACATTGCTCTCGTCTAAGGCCGCCTCAATCTCATCCAACAGACAAAACGGCGAAGGCTTTAGATTCTGAATGGCAAACAGCAGACAGATCGCTGTCAAGGATTTCTCTCCGCCGGACATCTGCATCATATTTACCAGCTTCTTTCCCGGAGGCTGTGCAATCACACGGATGCCTGCTTCCAGTACATCCTCATCCTCAATCAGTTCTAACGTCCCCTTTCCGCCGCCGAACAACTCCTTAAACACCTTGTCGAACTCTCTGTTAATCTGCTCAAACTTCTCATTAAACTGCTTGCGCATGGAGGTATCCAGCTCTTCAATGATATTTAACAGGGTCTTTTCCGCTTCCACCAGATCGTCATGCTGGGTCTTTAAGAAGGTATAACGCTCCATCAGATTTCTATAATCCTCGATGGCGTTCACGTTCACGTCGCCCAATTTACGTATCTCGTCTTTTAATCCGCTGATACCTCTCTTCATGGCCGGCAGATCGTTCATTTCCTCATTCTTTAAGTTCTCTGCATCGGATAAGGTAATCTCATACTCATCCCACATGTAATTGATCTGAGATTCTATGGACTCCTCCATCCGCTCCTTCTGGCTTCCCAAACGATACACTTCCTTATCCAGGGCCGCCATGCGTTCCGAAAGTTCCTCCCTGGATGCGAAGAAATTCTTCTGCCTGCCGGATAATTCTTCCTTGGTCTTGATATCGTCTTTTAACTTCTGTTCCGCATCGCTCTGGGCCGTGTGGGAGGCGGCTATGGTCTTTTCAATCTCCAGTATGTTTTCCCTCTTACGTTCCACCTCTTCCTTCCCCAGATGCAGTCCCTCTTTTACCTCGTTCAATTCCGCCATGTAACGGGCTCTCTCCCCCTCCACGCGCTCTAAGTTCTGACGCTGGAAGTCTGCGTTCTGGCGCATTTTCTCAACTTCCACGTCCCACTCGGATACCTGGGAGGACTGGACAGACTCTTGGGCCCGCTTGGTCTCAAGCTGGGTCTGAAAACCGGCAATCTGTTCTTCCACATTTTTTTCCAGATTCTCAGAATCCGCAAGCTCCGCAGCCGCCTCGTCTTTTCCAAGCTGAATCTCTTTCATCTGGGTCTCGATATCTTGTTCCTCGTTCTTTAACGTATCAAACCCTTCCGCCGTCTCGCTCTTTTTCTCCTCCGCCTGCATCACATTCATTCTGGCGGTATTCTGCTCGATGAATTTGCGCTGAATCTGTCCTTTGATATCTTCCAGTTCCAGCCGCATTTTATTACGGCCCTTCTTCGTCTCCTCAATGTCATTTAATATATTGTCAATGTCCAAAAGATACTGCTTGACTTTCTTCTCCAATTCCTCCATTTCCCGGCGTCTGCCTAGGAGATTGGAGTTATTCTTAAAGGCACCGCCGCTGATGGCGCCGCCGGGCACCAGCAGTTCACCTTCCAGTGTCACCATACGGATGCCGTAATCAAACTTCCTGGCAATCTTCACCGCGTTGTCCACATGGTCTACCACCACAATACGGCCCAGCATGGCTTTGGCCACATTCTGATACTTTTTATCCACCTTCACCAGGGCGTCCGCCATGCCAAGAACCCCCTTTTCTTTCAAGGCGTCAGGATTCTTGAATTCCTGGGGATGGGTGATGCTGGTAAGGGGCAGAAAGGTAGCACGCCCCGCTCTTGCCTTTTTTAAATAACCGATCATGCGCTTGGCCGTCTCCTCATCCTCCGTCACAATATTCTGGATATTGCCGCCCAGCGCTGTCTCAATAGCTGTCTCATATTTGGCGTCCACCTTGATAATGTCCGCCACCACGCCAATGATGCCTTTCTCTTTGTCCTTCTGTTCCATCACAGCCTTTACGCTGCCCCCATATCCTTCATACCGCTCTGTGAGATTTGAGAGGGCTTCCAGCTTGGATTTCTGCTGATGATACAAAATCTGTGTGTCCCTAAGCTTCTGATCCTTACCTGCCAACTCCTCTCTAACACCTGAAAGGCGCTCATCTATGAGCTCCTGCTCTTCTGTCAGCTTTTGGATGGTACTGGTAATGGTCTCGAATTCTTCTTCCAGCTTCTTGATGGTCTCTGTCTGTTCCGCCTCATCTGACTTCGCACGAAGGAGTCTGGAATTCAGTTCCGCCTTGCGGATATTGACCTGCTCCAGCATGGTGTCAAAGCGGCCCAGTTTGGACTTGATGGTGGCACGGTTATTGAGGGCATCTATAATCGTATTCTTACCACTTTCGATATTATTATTGAGTTCTTCAATCTCCCGCTGGGTCTTTCCCAGAAGTTCCCTGGCCTGCGCCCTCTCCTCTTCCAGCGAAAGAAGTTTATCGTCAATCTCCTTTTTATCCGCAAAAATGGCATCCCGCTCTTTGTCTCTCTCAGCAAGCTGCTCACTGATGCTGTGAATCCGGTTCTGTAAATGCTCCTCATTTCCCTGCGCCGAATGAATCTGTTCTTTTAAGACGTTGATCTCACCCTCCAGCTTGGAGCGCATGACACCCGTGTCCGTGAGTGTGGCCCTGGCTGTTTCAATCTCCTGGTCCAGCCATTCAATACGGCCCTGGATACGTTCATACTCCTCTTTAATGGACTCATACTTGTCTGTGGTATCCTGCAAATCCCCCGTGGCAATATTTAACTTGCCCTCTACTTCCACAAGCTGTTCCCGCACCCGCACATTTTCCAGCAGGAAGACATTCACATCTAAAGTCTTAAGTTCTTCCTTCTTACGAAGATAAATCCTTGCCTTCTCCGCCTGCTTCTCCAAAGGTCCCGTCTGTTTTTCCAGTTCCGCCAGGATATCATTGACACGCAGCAGATTCTGCTTCTCATCTTCCAGTTTCTTCTGCGCCGCATATTTCCTGCGCTTAAACTTCACAATACCGGCCGCCTCGTCAAAGAGTTCTCTGCGCTCCTCCGGCTTACCGCTTAAGATCTTATCAATCTGGCCCTGCCCGATGATAGAGTAGCCTTCCTTGCCGATACCTGTATCATAGAACAACTCATTGACATCTTTCAGACGGCAGGCCGTCCCATTTAACATATATTCACTCTCGCCGGAACGGTACAGTCTTCTGGATACCGTCACCTCGTCATAATCAATCGCCAGCTGATGATCGGAATTGTCCAGCGTGATCGCCACATAAGCATATCCCAAAGGTTTTCTCATCTCTGTACCGGAAAAGATCACATCCTGCATGGACACACCGCGAAGCTGTTTAATCCGCTGCTCACCGAGCACCCATCTGACCGCATCCGCTACATTGCTCTTGCCGGAGCCGTTAGGTCCCACAATACCCGTAATACCGTTGTGAAACTTGAAAGTGATCTTATTGGCAAAGGATTTAAACCCATGTACCTCTATACTCTTTAAATACATATATACCTCACATTTCCTCACGCCTGTGCAGAAGCGCCTGATAGGCCGCCTGCTGTTCCGCCGCCTTCTTCGAATGGCCGCTTCCAACACCCAGCTTTCTATCCCCCACCATCACTTCTACCAGAAAGGTCTTCTCATGTTCCGGCCCTTCCTCCTTGAGCAGTTCATAGTGAAGCGGCTCTTTGCCTTCCTGCTGTATGGCTTCCTGTAAGATGGTCTTGGCATCATAGAAAAGCTGTTTGTGCTCCAAATCTGAGAGAATAAACCGATGAATAAATCCGGCTGCCGCCTCAATACCGCTGTCCAGATAAATGGCGCCGATCACAGCCTCCATCACATCAGAGACAATGGAATCCCTGCCCCGTCCGCCGGTGCCTTCCTCCCCTTTGCCAAGAAGGATATATTCTTGCAGCGTTATATCTCTGGCACAAAAAGCAAGGGCCGGTTCACAGACAATAGAAGAACGTCTACGCGTCAACTGCCCCTCCGCCATATCTTTTTCTTCCCGAAACAAAAAGTCACTGCTCACCAGTTCCAAAACCGCATCCCCCAAAAATTCCAGACGCTCGTAATCTTCAAATTTATTAATCCTCTGCTCATTGGCATAAGAACTGTGGGTAAGTGCCTGCCGCAAAAGCGCTCTGTTTCGAAAACGATATTGTATTTTCTCTTCAAGTTCTGTAAGCCGCTCTTCTAACATAAAATCCTCCACAAGGAAAAGCCCCTTCCTTTCAGAAAGGGCTTTCTTCTATTCCCTACTGTTTTTGATCAGTTCAACCGCCTCTCCCACTGTGGTGATGCGTTCTGCTTTCTCGGCAGGTATCTCGATATGAAAAACATCTTCGATTCCCATGATAATCTGATATACGTCCAGGGAATCGGCGCCTAAATCCTCTAAAAAGGTAGTCTCTGTCGTAATCTCTTTCGGATCAACGCTTAAGACACTTGCTATCACTTCCTGTAATTTCTCTAATTCCATAACTACAGCCAACCTTTCGCTTTTCTCTATCGTCTACTTCTTCGGGTCCGATACGACCTCCTGTGTCATAATCTTCTCCCGGATTTTATCGCTGATTTTTTGTTCTGTAAAGGTAATACACTGCAGAATCGAATTCTTGATCTCATTTGCCTTGGAACTGCCGTGTGTCTTAACCACCAGACCTTTTAATCCCAGCATGGGCGCTCCGCCGTACTGCTCCAGATCAAAGGCTTTTAACGTGGTCTTCAGTGCCGGTTTTACAAGCAGCGCCCCTATCTTGCTTCTGAGGGAAGTCATCATGCCCTCCTTCACCTTGGAAATCAGGGTCAATCCCACCCCTTCATAGGTCTTTAAGATAACGTTGCCCACAAAGGCCTCACACACTACCACATCCGCCGCGCCTGCCGGAATATCTCTGGCCTCCACACTGCCGATAAAGTTGATATCAGGGCAGTTCTTTAATAAGGGAAATGTCTCCTTGACAAGGGCATTGCCCTTCTCCTCCTCGGCACCAATATTCACAATGCCGACTTTCGGATTCTTCACGCCCATCACATATTCCATATAGACAGAACCCATCTTGGCAAACTGCACCAGATGAGAAGGTCTCGCATCCACATTAGCGCCGCAGTCTATCAACAAAGAACAGCCTGTGGCTGTGGGAATTAAGGGGGCAAGCGGCGGCCTCTCCACGCCTTTGATGCGCCCCACAATAACCTGTCCGCCCACCAGCGTTGCGCCGGTACTTCCTGCAGATACATAGGCATCACATGTGCCGTCCTTAACCAGGTTTAACGCCTTGACCAAAGAAGAATCCTTCTTCTTACGAATCGCCATCACCGGCGGTTCCGCTGTCTCTATAATCTCAGAGGCATGTACCACTTCAATCTGCCCGCCAGGATAAGTATACCCTGCCAGTTCTCGTTCCAATACATCCTTAAGTCCCACCAGATACACTTTAACCTTATTGCTCTCATTGACCGCTTCCACCGCGCCTTTTACGGTCTCTGCCGGCGCGTTGTCACCGCCCATGGCATCCACTGCCACCTTTACCCAATCGCTCATATGTACCCTTCCCTTTCTGAGAAGTAATTTCCTGTAAAAGTATCTTGTATCAACTACTAATATGGATATCTATTTTAATATACTAAATATACGCACAAAAATCAAGGCTCTTCGAGAAGTCCCGAAAAGCCTGTGCACTTACGATCAATCAACCGCAATGATCTCTTTTTTGTTGTATGTTCCACATTTCTTACATACTCTGTGGGGCACCATCAAAGCGCCGCATTTGCTACATTTCACCAATGTAGGAGCAGTCATCTTCCAGTTTGCTCTTCTCTTATCTCTTCTACCTTTAGAAGATTTGTTCTTAGGACAAATAGACATCGTCACACCTCCTTATCCGCTTCAAAAATATCTTTGATCGCCGCCATCCTGGGA
>CAJUFU010000038.1:4087-9986 GCA_910585555.1 uncultured Lachnospiraceae bacterium | reverse complement strand
GATCCCTGCCGCATTTGGGGCAGATCCCCTTACAATCCGGCTTACACAAAATCTTCATAGGCCAGCTTGTCACTATCTCACTGTTTAGTAAGTCTTCCACATTCAACTGGTAACCATCCATGAAATCCTGTTCCTCCTCCACGGACTGACCAGTGCCTATATCAGGCGCCGTAACTTCTCTTGTAAAGTCAAGCGTAATCTCCTTCTCAACGGGGACCAGACATCTGTCACAGGTTAATGCAAACGTAAATGCCGCCTTCCCCTCCATCCGCGCTCTGCCTTTTCCTGTATTGGTAAACAGAAAATCCACCGGCGTACTCTTAAGCACCCGGTAACTCTCCCCGGCAGCAGAAACATGCGTAATTCCTGTCTCTATCTGCATTGGGAGCACTTTCCCTTCGTTTGTCAACACATCAGTCAAGTTCACGAACATAGTAGACTCCTATCCATACTCAAACAATTATACATAGGCAGTCATGGTTTGTCAACTGGGAATTTTGTTTGCAATTCCTTGTGAAATTCTTCGTAAGTCTGCCTGGATTCCTGCCTGTATTCCTGCAGCTTCCGGTTTAGCCTTTCAGACTCCTTTTTGTGCATCTTCCATGTCATAACATATACCATGATCGTGACAAACAGAATCTCAAGCATCGCGACTGCAAGCATCATCCCATTTTCTATATCAATCCACCGAAAGATATGACCGCCGCCCAAAACCACCAGATTAATATACAGATAACGTATCCCGCTGTTAAACAGTATTCTCTTCCGGTCTGTCTCCTGAAAAGGATGTATAAAATCACACAGACAGCACACAAAGCAAAGCAAAAGAATCTGCCATAAAATATCATGCCTAAGCAGCGCATCAGGCCAAAACAAACTGATATATACCTCACATACAAATACGGTGGCCGTTGTTGATATGCAGTATTTCTGAACAAATTCTATCATTTATAACCTCGTTTCCGCGTTGTCTTTCACGCATATTCTTTCCCTGATATGTCTCTCCATTTTGACTTCCAGCCCTTTTATTGTCACATGCCGAGTCTCTTTTTGAGCCCCGGTACATACTGTCTGGAAATCATCAGTTTCTCCCCGTTCATCATCTGTGCCTCGAATCGTCCGCCGAAATCCGGCGCAAACTGCCTGACTTTCGAAAGATTAATAATCACCGATTTAGAGGCCCGGAAGAAATCCGTATTTTGATATTGCGCTTCAATCTCATACAACTTGTATCTAATCTCAAATACTTCTTGCTCCAGATATAGAAATACCTTATTATCCACAGCCTCGAAATAATAAATATCTCCGGCATCAACCTGCCTGATCTTATCGTTATCTGTGACCGTAAATTTCCCGCGCCTTGTCTTGAGCTCATGAATCATTCGAAGAAGTGCCTCATCCAGACTCCTGCATCTTACAATGATCTCTTCCTCTTCACCGGGGCCAATGTCTTGTATTGTTATTTTCATAGTTCCCTTCCGATCTTATGATTTCCTGTTCATTCCGTTCTCCGCAGATGCTCTATGGGTTTAACGGCGAGTCATTATCTTTCTTTCATGGAACGTTTCCTGCTGATCAAAGAAGCGGCCGTTACCATCACTATACTTAAGAATACCACAAAAACAATCTGTGCCATAATGGAAAGTATCTCCCCGTTGACAGAAACGGTAATGCCCATCCCCTCACTGCATCCTTCCAACACTTGTGCCGGAAGTCCTGCAAAGGTGTCTGTAAGCGCATCCTGCAGGCTTACTCTGCGCATCATGGATGCACCGTGTAGTACCGGAAGGATTTTCAGCACTGTACCTACCTTCTTAGGCAGCATCGTCACAGGCAGGTAGACTGCTCCCAGAAATCCCACCAACGTGCCGGCAATTGAAAGAAGCGCACTCCAGGCACTCTGGCTGTGCACAAAAAGTGACAGTAGATAAGCGCAGGATGCATAGAAAAAGCTGTTGATCAGAATCATACCCGTCAGTATCAAACAGATGCGCAAGCTAAGTCCCACACCATCCAGCACAAGAAAAAGATTTCCTGCCGCCAGCGTGAGCAGACTCATCCCTGTACCAATAAGCCAGGCACTTATGATATATCCTAACGTAACCTGTATTCTGCTCACGGGTGCGATATAGAATGACGAAAGCCGCCCTTCTTCCTCATCCTGCACCAGGTTTCCTGTCACCGTCATAGTCACCGTCACACAATTGATCAGTATGATACCTGCCAGCGTCCACACCTCCACAAGATGTTTGGCACTCTCCTGATCTTTGCGGATATCTCTCACGCCTCCATATTCTGCAAGCATACCCACAATGGCATCACTGTGCATACTGCCCAGAAACAATACCATCAGCAAAAGTGTAATCAACATGGACAACATAGAAAAAAACACCGCCGCTTTATCTCTCATATATATTTTTATGTTTCTATTGATCAATAGCATCGTCGTATTCATAACAATCTCCATTTCAAATCAGCGTTCTCAAATCTCGTTCTCACGAAAATCTTCCATAGCTTCCCGGCCTGTAATCTGCAAAAATACATCATCCATGGTTCCCTGGACCATCTCAAATCCTGTAAGCAGCTCCTTACATCTTGCCAGAAGAGGTACTGCATACATACTGTCAGACAGCGTGAGCTCTATATACTCTTCTTTCCTTTGGCAGGAAAGATGGTCTTTTTCAAGAAATTCTCTCAATTCTTCTTCCCTTCCCGACGCTGGTATCAGCTTTAGTTTATCTTTGGCATAGCACTCTTTCAGATAAAAAGGCGTCCCCTGTTCTTTCATCTGTCCTGCATCCAATATGGCAATCGTAGATGCTCTGGCAGCCTCCTCCATGTAATGTGTTGTCAAAAATACTGTCATCTTAAGTTCCCGCCTGAGTTTCTCAATACTCTCCCACACCGCTTTGCGGGTGGCCGGGTCTAACCCCGTGGTAGGTTCATCCAGAAACAGAATTTCCGGCACATGTACCAATGCCGCCGCAATCTCACACCTTCTCTTTTGTCCGCCGGATAATTTGGCATACCGCCTGTCATAGATTTCCTTAAGGCCCATGATCTCACAGATATCCAACAGACGTCTCTTTCGTTTTGCCTTATCCTTCTCATAAAGACTGCTCCGGACCAAAAGATTTTCTTTTACACTCAGCTCATTATCCAGACAGTTGTTCTGTCTGACCACTCCAATCTTTCTTCGGATTTTCTCATTATCCTTTCCCAACTGATATCCACATAGTTCCACCGTCCCCGCTGTCTGCGCCAACAAGGTGCTGAGTATATTGATGGTAGTGGATTTACCAGCCCCATTAACCCCCAGGAAGCCGAATAACTCTCCCCGTTCGATGCGAAAACTGATATCATTTACTGCTTTTATATCATGAAAATGTTTGGTAAGATGATCTACCCTGACTGCCGTCTCCATAAGATGCCCTCCCTTTTCTATGGGCATATGGTATCACGCCAAAGAACTTTAGAAAACAGATTACCAGGTAAGCGGTATATTTCTAGATGTAAGTTGCAATTTAATACAGCTGCCGGTACACAAGTCCGGCAGCTGCCCTTTACGCTTCCATCAGGAAATCCACAATAATCTGTTTCTCTCTCTTTCTAAGGAACGGGATATGTCCGCGTCCTTTCAACATATGTACCTTGCAGTTTGGAAGCACTTTTTTCGCCTTCGGCAGTACTTTCCTTGCAGGAAACATACAGTCATATTCCGCCGCCATCACAAGGGTCGGCGCCTTGCACTTATGCAGACGCTGGGGCTCCACATTGGAAGGCATGATGGGATGAATCTTCACATGGTCCAGCGCGTTTTTAACCACTGCCATGAAATCTTTGGTAAGGACTTTATCCGACAATGCCATATACATTGCCGTCTCTTTCACATACTTTTCATCTTTTGTCAAATAGTACCTTATAAGCGGCACCATCATTCTGGCTGTTTCCGTGGGCAGAGCATTGTCGATACCGGCCGGTACTAAGAGTACGGCCCGCTCTACTTTAGACGGGGCGATACACATCAGCTTGGTCAGCACACCGCCGCCAAAGGAACCTCCCAAGCAACAGATTTTCTCATATCCAAGGGCAGAAATCACTTCTCCCGCCCATCTGCCATAATGATACCCAAAAGGCATCAGGATATTCTCCGCGCTCTTTCCCGGGTGGCCAATGATGTCTACCGCATAAATATGAAAGGTATCCAACAAAAATCTACATGCCAGGAGATTGTAGGCAGTGGTGCTGTTGCCGCCATGAAAAACTAAAAGCGGCTTTCCTTCCAGATTTCCGATTTCCACCACATGCGTCCTGCCAAAACTGGTCTCCACAAAAATGTCCTTATAAGGAATATCCAGTTTCGCAATCTGCGCATTATACAGATTGATAACCAGGGACTTGCTCAGTTGTGATCTATAGATGCTCATTTATCTGTCCTCCATGACGCCGCCCTATTGAACCAGTGCAAACGTCTCACGCGCAATCGCAAGCTCTTCGTTGGTGGGAATCACCATCACCTTCACCTTAGAGTCCGGTGTGCTGATTTCCAGTTCTTCTCCCCGGGTATCGTTTTTCTCTTTATCCAGGGTGATACCCAGATATCCCAAGTGCTCACAGACAAGATCACGCACCAAAGGATTGTTCTCACCCACACCTGCCGTAAAGCAGATGGCGTCCACGCCGTTCATGACAGCTGCATATGCGCCCACATACTTCATCACGCGATAAGAAAATGCCCTGATCGTGCGAAGTCCTCTGTCCTCCCCGGCATTATAGGATTTCTCCAAATCCCTGAAATCCGAAGAAAGATTATCGGACAATCCCAATACCCCAGACTTCTTATTGAGCACTGTCATCACTTCCTCAATGCTCTTATTTTCTTTCTGTGCAATATATTCCACGATTGACGGATCTATGTCACCGGAACGGGTGCCCATGATCAGACCCTCTAAAGGCGTAAGGCCCATGGAGGTGTCCACACACTTACCGTTTTCTACCGCCGAGATGCTAGCTCCATTGCCCAGATGACAAACGATAATCTTCATATCCTCATATTTTTTCCCTAAAAGGTCCGCCGCCCGTTTGGATACATAAGAATGGCTGGTGCCGTGGAAACCGTATCTTCTCACCTGGTATTTCTCATAATATTCATAAGGCAGGCCGTAAAGATATGCCTCTTTGGGCATGGTCTGATGGAAAGCCGTATCGAAAACACCCACCATAGGCGTTTTTGGCATCAGTTTGCGGCAGGCGTCAATACCGATCAGGTTAGCCGGATTATGTAAGGGTGCCAGGTCGTTGCAGGCCTTGATTGCCTCAATCACCTCGTCTGTGATAATCGTGGATGCTGCAAATTTCTCTCCGCCATGCACGATACGATGGCCTACCGCTCCAATCTCTTCCAAAGATTTTACCACGCCGGTCTTCTCATTGGTCAGGGCCTCTAAAACCAGCTCTATGGCCTTTGTGTGATCGGGCATGGGGGTTACGGTCTCCTCCTTCGTGCCGCCCGCGGGCTGATAAACAATCTGACTGCCCTCTATGCCGATACGTTCACAGAGACCTTTGGCAATCATTTGCTCTGTCTGCGCGTCGATGAGCTGGAATTTCAGGGAGGAACTGCCACAGTTGATGACTAATATGTTCATGATTTTTACCTTCTTTCTTTAAAATATATTATAGGATAAGCTGCCACTCACCCCGGTAACTTCGTTCCCGGGGTCGTGTTGCACCACTTCATGGCCGTCCACAATGGCCCGGTCTCGTGTTAACACGGCCCGTGCCTTTGCGTTTGTCCGCGCCGTGGTGAGATAAGCTGCCACTCACCCCGGTAACTTCGTTCCCGGGTCGTGTTGCACCACTTCATGGCCGTCCACAATGGCCCGGTCTCGTGTTAACA
>CAJUFU010000038.1:0-3987 GCA_910585555.1 uncultured Lachnospiraceae bacterium | reverse complement strand
CGGCCCGTGCCTTTGCGTCCGTCCATGCGTGGCAGCTTATCACGCAAGTTGTGCCTGGACTGCTGTTAGGGCTACTACGCCTACGATGTCTTGCCAGGAGCAGCCGCGGGAAAGGTCGTTGACGGGTTTGGCGATGCCTTGGAGCATGGGGCCGTAGGCTTCGGCTTTGCCTAGTCTTTGTACCAGTTTATAGCCGATGTTGCCGCAGTCCAGATTGGGGAAAATCAGCACGTTAGCTTTGCCTGCTACCTCACTGCCGGGAGCCTTGGATTTGGCTACCTGGGGCACCAAAGCTGCATCCGACTGCAATTCGCCGTCAATACACAGATGAGGATACTGCTCATGGGCTATCCTGGTGGCTTCCACCATCTTGTCTACTAAGGGATGTTTGGCACTGCCCTTGGTGGAATGTGACAGCATAGCGATAATGGGTTTTGCACCTACCAGGCTCTTAAAGCTCTTAGCGGAGGTGTCTGCGATAGCCGCCAATTCTTCTGCGGTGGGATCTTGGTTTAAGCCGCAGTCCGCAAAGAGGAAAGTACCATTGGCTCCCAGTTCGCAGTCCGGCACATCCATGATAAAGAAACCTGACACCAGTTTCACCCCCGGCGCCGTCTTTAAAATCTGCAGGGCTGGACGAAGGGTATCCGCCGTGGCATGACAGGCGCCGGCCACCATACCATCGGCATCGTTTGCTTTTACCATGACGACACCGAAAGTCAGATAATCTTTCAACAAAATCTCTCTGGCTTTCTCCGGTGTCATACCCTTATTCTTTCTGGTCTCAAACAATAATTCAACATACTCGTCCAGCTTCTCGGTGGTCTCCGGATCGACAATCTTCACGCCATCTAAATCCACTTCCAGCCAGCCGGCACCATCCATGATTTTCTCCTTATTCCCTACCATGATGATATCGGCAATTCCTTCTTTCAGGATACTGGCAGCTGCAATCAAGGTTCTCTTGTCATTTGTCTCCGGAAGCACAATCGTCTTCTTGTCGCTCCTGGCCTTCTCCTTCATCAGATCGATATAAGACATAATTTTATCCTCCTTTTCTATATCGTAAGCACCCCCTGGCTTATCTTCACTCTTTTATCATACAAAATTACTGTTGTGTATACAAGGGAATTTCTTGTCTGTTTTCATAAAAAAACAATACAAATTTACCATTTTGTGTTAGACTATTTATAAGGTATCTATCGTGTTAAGGGGAAAGGATGTGATAATTATGAAAACTGTGGGTATCATAGCGGAATACAATCCGTTTCATAACGGCCACGCCTATCACATTAGGAAAGCAAAAGAACACACTGGCGCAGACTACTGTATCGTAGTCATGAGCGGTGATTTCGTACAGCGCGGCGCGCCTGCTCTGATGAACAAATATCAGCGCACGCAAATCGCTCTCACAAGCGGTGCCGATCTGGTGTTGGAACTGCCGGTTTATTATGCGCTCAGCAGTGCGGAGTACTTTGCGGGCGGCGCCGTTGCGCTTCTGGATAAGCTGGGCATCGTAGACACGCTCTGCTTTGGCAGCGAGTGCGGGGATACAGATCTTCTCATGACATTTGCCAAACTCCTGCTTCATGAGGACAAGGTCTTTAAACAAACGCTAGACCGTAATCTGCGCATGGGTCATGCTTACCCGCAGGCAAGAAATACTGCCATTGAAGCCTCCGCGCCGTATTTGACGGCTCACACAGATATTTTATCCGCCCCAAACAATATTTTAGGGATTGAATACTGTAAGGCACTCTTAAAAAGGGAAAGCAGTATTGCCCCCTGCAGTATAAAACGGGCCGGTGCCTCCTATCACGACAAGAGTCTGCTCTCAGACTTCTGTTCTGCACGGGCACTCAGGGAAGCCTTGCAAAGTTCCGGCACGCCCACTGATGTTTTAAGCCAAATACCCGTCAGTGCACACCCGCTGATGACAGAACAGTATGACAAAACTTATCCGATTTTTGCAGATGATCTGTCCTTGCTGATGCATTATCGTCTGCTCTCAGAACCCTCCGGAGAATTTACTGAATATCCGGACATTGACAAAGAATTATCAGACCGTATCATAAAGCTTCTGCCGCAGTATCGGAATTTCACATCCTTCTGCGATTTGCTGAAGTCCAAAAACCGGACCTACACGCGCATTTCCCGCAGTCTGCTCCACATTCTGCTGCAGATTCGCCGGGAAGATTTAACGCGCTATCTGGCTGAAGATCAGATTTTCTATGCACGTATGCTTGGCTTTCGGGAAAGCGCAGGACCGCTCCTTTCCGCCATCAAGCAAAAAGCCAGCATTCCTCTGCTTTCCAAATTGGCGGATGCTGACAGTCAGCTGACACCCACAGGCGTACATATGCTGGAAAAGGATATTTATGCAAGTCACGTCTATCAGGGTATCCTGCGGTTTAAATTCCCCGGACAGAACCTGTCCGAAATCAACGAATACAAAATGCCCATCATCAAACTATAAAAAATCGAGCAAAGCTCGATTGCGAGATCTGCTTCGCAGCCTCGTAAATCCTGAGCAATTTCCTATACCATAATTAGACCCCGCAGCTATGCGGGGTTTAATACTTCTCTGATTCTGTTTGTAATCCTGCCTTTTACCAGATCTGCAATCTCTATGGTGGTCATGCCCCTGTACTCATCATAAGAGATTGCCTGCAGAAAATGTACCTGCGTCTCTACCTTGCGCAGTGTCCACTCCTCAAACACCTTATAGGAATCGATCAACACCACCGGCACAATAGGCACTCTCGCCCGCACGGCACTTTTAAAACTTCCCGGTTTAAACTCTCCCACCGTATTGTGATTGTGGAAATAGCCTCCTTCTGGAAATACAATAAACTTCCGGCCCTTTTTCATCTCCTCCGCCAGTTCTTTGATGATTCTGACGGACTGTTTGAAATCATCCTTAATCAGTCGTTTACCATGTACTAAATCAATAAACTGCTTCACCAAAAGTCCATGAGATTTGGCATCGTCTATGACCACAGAACAGGGCTTTTCATGAGATATCATAATACCCAGCGCATCATATTTGCCCTGATGGTTTGGACAGATGAGATACCCGCCCTCTGTGGGAAGATTCTCTGTCCCGTACCGTCTGGTGGTAATATGTCCGGCCCGCATCATGCGCCGGATAGCCAGCCGTGCGTAATCATAACATTCCTCTTCCCCGTATCGGTCTGCATGTTTCGCCATATATGCCATCCTTGGTATCATATAGATTCTTGGCAGATTCCATACAATCACCTTAATAAATCGTATCATACTAATCTCCATTCCGTCGCACAAATCTGTGATACTCCTGCACAAATTTGTATCTCTTTCTCTAACACTAAAGCAATGGTGAGAACAATTTCAATATAGGTCCGACCACATTGGTCTTGACAAACTTATCCCTGCACCATTCCAGGGTAATCTGTTCCGAAACCGCAAAAGTTTCCTCCATATCCCTTTTCAGATCGGCTATCGCATCCGCCCGATATAAGAATACGCCACACTCAAAGTGATGATAAAAGCTCCTGTAATCAAAATTGACAGTCCCCACCGTGGCAGACTCATCATCACAAAGCACACATTTGGAATGGATAAATCCCGGCGTATACTGGTAAATTCCTATGCCAGCCTCGATCAGATTCTGATAATTAGACTGTGTCAGCCAATAGACAAACTTCTTATCCGGCACACCCGGCGTCACAATCCGCACATCCACACCCCGTTTGGAAGCCAATTTCAAGGCTGTTATCATTTCATTATCCGTCACCAGATAAGGCGTATAAATATACACATATTTCCTGGCATTTCCGATCATATTCAGATATACATTTTCTCCCACAATCTCCTCATCAAGAGGCGTGTCCATATAAGGCTGTACATAACCGTTTTCTGAAAGCGGCTTCTCAAAATGATACCGGTATCTGCTGTAGAGATCGGAAGAGCACACGTCTGAACTCCAGTCACCGCTCATTATCTCGT
>CAJUFU010000037.1:28324-30070 GCA_910585555.1 uncultured Lachnospiraceae bacterium | reverse complement strand
CTACACGACGCTCTTCCGATCTTGCTCATAGAAAAGCTCCCAGGCTGATTCTATGATGCGCCCTTTGGTGTTTCGGCTGTCTTTTCTTGGCATATTCATTCTCCGTTTTTTTAATAATATAAGTATGCGTCCATTATAATATATAAAGTATGGATTGTATATACCACATGAGTCTGATGAAAGAGGATAAATAGTAGACCAATATCTGAAAGATATCTCATAACAGAGTAAAAGTATTCGTTGGAAATCCGCAACTGTGTGAAGATAAATTGTTTGACAGGAATCAGGGGAAGATTTTAATATACTATATAAGATTTACAGAGGGATTGGAGATTACTATGGAGGAACACATCAGTCTGCCGCAGGCATTTTGCCAGCGTATGGAAGAACTTTTGGGGAAAGAATACGGCGCCTTTCTTGCCGGATATGATAGAGAGCGGTACTATGGTCTGCGGCAAAATCCGCTGAAAGTGCCGGATGCCTTTGCGGAAAGGATGCCCTTTGACTTGGAAAAGGTTCCCTGGGCGCAGGAGGGATATTATTATCAGGCGGCACAGCAGCCAGGACGTCACATGCTTCATGAGGCAGGGGCTTATTATATTCAGGAGCCTTCTGCTATGGCAGTGGTAGAAATCTTAGATCCCCGGCCGGGAGAGCGGATTTTGGATTTGTGTGCGGCACCGGGCGGTAAGAGCACGCAGATTGCGGGGCGGATGGCAGGAGATGGATTGCTGGCTGCTAATGAGATTGTGCCTGAACGGGCTAAGATCTTATCTCAGAATGTGGAACGCATGGGTATAACCAACTGCGTGGTGTGCAGTGAGAGACCGGAGAGACTTTCCATGGTTTTTCCAGCTTTCTTTGACAGAATCTTGGTGGATGCACCTTGTTCTGGTGAAGGGATGTTTCGGAAAGAAGAAGCGGCCAGGCAGGAGTGGTCCCCTGAGCAGGTAAAAGTTTGTGCCGACAGACAGCAAAAGATTCTCAATGAGGCGGCTAAGATGCTGCGGCCGGGCGGTGTGCTGGTCTATTCCACCTGCACGTTTGCGCCGGAGGAGAACGAGGGTATGGTCAGCGCATTTGTACGTACACATGATGATTTTATTATAGAAGAAACAGACTGTAGTCCCGCCTTTTCGAAAGGCAGGCCGGAATGGATACCAGAGCCTGTAGAGGGCATCGAATTTACCATGCGGCTTTGGCCTCACAGGTTAAAAGGCGAAGGGCATTATATTGCCAGGCTTAGCAGAAAGGGAGAGCCGGTAAAGCAGTCCGCAGATTTTCGCGTGAAAGGCAGGATGAAAAAGCCGGGGGATGGAAAACTGCGGGAGGCCGTATCTAATTTTTTGATACGGGAACTTGGCATCCAGGAGGATTGGATGGAGCGCAAAGGCGGTGAGGTCATCAGATTTGGGGAACAGATTTACCTGGTGCCGGAGGAGATGATCTCCTTAACAGGGCTAAAGGTAGAGCGGCCGGGACTATGTCTGCTTGTGGATAAAAAGAATCGTTTTGAACCAGCTCACGCACTTGCTATGGCGCTTTCCCCTGGGGATACGGAAAGGGTGTGGGAGTTGACGAAAGAGGATGCAAAACGTTATCTTCGGGGAGAAAGCATTTCCTGCGGTCAGGAAAAGGGATGGCTGTTTCTTGCTTATGATGGCTGTTTTGTTGGATGCGGGAAGGCTTCCGGCGGACAGATTAAGAATCATTATCCCAAAGGACTTCGAAAAAACAGATAAAAGA
>CAJUFU010000037.1:23942-28314 GCA_910585555.1 uncultured Lachnospiraceae bacterium | reverse complement strand
AAAGACGGTCTTTTTTCATTTTATGGTGCATATACTTAGGAGAGAGCGGCTAAAATGGTTAGTATTGGGAAAAATTTTGGCCTTGTAAAATTATGTTACCTGGAATATACTAGATATAGGGTCTGTACATAAGATAAACCGCCCTAATTTGTGTGTGGGGAGTATCTATATCCATGTTATTTTCCAGTGTGGAGTTTTTATTTCGGTTTCTGCCGATTTTCATGATAGTATATCTGCTTATGCCCGCTAAGTATCGCAATGTGGTACTTTTGGCGGGAAGCCTTATATTTTATGGAGTGGGAGAACCGTATTTTGTTTTGTTGCTTGTTATTTCTGTGCTGATCAATTTTGCTTTGAGCCAATATATGTTCTGGGAACCAAAATCTCCCCAGAATAACCGTAAGCTAAAGGCAAAAAAGAGGCGCAAAAGAGCTCTTATACTGGCGCTTTTGTTTGATTTTGGCACGTTGTTCGTATTTAAATATTGGGATTTTGCAGCGGGAAACGTGAATGGACTTGCAGGAAGCAGGATAGTGCCGCTCCTTTCTCTTGCTCTGCCCCTTGGAATCAGCTTTTATACCTTTCAGATGGTATCTTATCAGCTGGACTGTTTCTGGGGAAAAGTGTCCAAGCGGGCGGGTCTTACAGCCTTTGCTACCTATATCTGCATGTTTCCGCAGTTAATTGCGGGTCCAATCGTGCGTTACGAGGAAATCGCAGAACGCATGACAGAGCGCAGAATCCGTGTCAGAGATTTGGAAAACGGTCTAAAACTTTTTGCAGCAGGGCTGGGATTAAAAGTACTTTTGGCAAACCAGATTGGCACACTCTGGAACACGATCATGACGGCGGGACCAGGGGGGCTTCATATCTTAGTGGCGTGGCTTGGCGCGTTGGCCTACTCTTTCCAGATTTATTTTGATTTCTGGGGTTATTCTGTGATGGCCATGGGGCTTGGGAAGATGCTGGGGTTTCGTATTCCCCGCAACTTTGATGACCCTTATGTATCTCGTTCCATTTCGGAGTTTTGGAGGAGATGGCATATCACACTGGGAAGCTGGTTTAAGGAATACGTTTATTTTCCACTGGGAGGCAGTCGTAAGGGAAATACAAGGACCATATGTAATCTTTTTGTTGTCTGGGCGCTGACAGGTTTGTGGCATGGAGCGGACTGGAACTTTGTACTGTGGGGACTTGGGTTCTTCCTGTTGATTTCCCTGGAAAAGAGAACTTTTGGCAAATGGATGGAGCGGTCAAGGGTACTGGGGCATATATATACGCTTCTGCTGATTCCGGCGACCTGGGTTATCTTTGCCATTACAGATGTACGTCAGCTTGCAGCTTATCTTGGCAATATGGCGGGAATTCATGCGGGCAGGATTTTGGTAGGAGCGGAGCAGTTCGTAAGGTATTTGAAAGATTATGGAATTTTATTGATAATGTGTGTTATTTTTATAACACCTTTTCCCAGAAAGTGGTATCATAGATGGAAAGACAGATGGTTTATGGTTCTGCTTTTGTTTGTGATGTTTTGGTGGTCGGTTTATGAAATTGTAGTTGGCAGCAATAATCCATTTTTATATTTTAGATTTTAGAGGACAGGTGTCTGTGGACAGAGGTTTGAAATGAGTGAAAAAAAGATAAGTAAGTGGCTGGAAAACATATACAATTGCCCGTACCTGATATTGATAGTCATGTCGTCTGTGATTGCAATTTTCAGTTTTGATGAAATAGGTGTACGGATTATTCCACGAGCGATATCGGAAGAACGTGCCGTATCCGTGGTGGGTGATGTGGTGAAAGCGGAGGAACATCAGACCCAGGGAGAGGTTCCGGTGACGGTGGAAGAGATACAGAATCCCAGTATGCTGGATGTGCCAAATCAGGATGCAGTTTTGAAAAATCCACAGGATGCATCTGAAAATGCAGGAGAACGCAGGGAAAATACAGATAATATTGCAGAAACAAATATACAAAATACCGACGTAGAGATTCTGCAGGCGCCGGAAATAGAGGAAGAAGTGGTGAAAGGGGTCACAAAATTTATGCCCTATGAGCCGCTGGAAATAGAATCCAGATATTACTCGGATGCAGGAAAAATTGCATTGACCACGGAGTACCCCTATACGATAGAAAACGATAGTTATTTTAATGACGCGGCTTTTCTGGGGGATTCCCGTACTTTAGGCATATATGATTATGTGGGATTGAGCGGTGCAGACTTTTTCTGTGACAATGGCATGACCATTTTTAAGCTGCTCAAGGATGACGGTGTGACAGAGCAGGGTACGGGACAGAAGGTGGATTTAAAGAAGGTTCTGCAGGAGAGACAGTATGGTAAAATTTATATGATGCTGGGCATGAATGAGCTGGGTTATGGCAATACGTCTATGTATATGCAGGAGTATATGTCGGTGTTAAAGCAGATCAGGGAATGGCAGCCCCAGGCAATTATTTTTATCATGGCCAATCTTCATGTGAGCCGTGAGAAGAATAATATGGAGACGGAGTTTAATAATATTAATATCAACGATAAGAATGTGGCCTGTGCGAGACTGGCCAATGGAACCGATGTTTTCTATCTGGATAGTAATCCGATGTTTACGGACAGTGAGGGATTCTTATATTCGGAGATGACCTTTGACGGGGTGCATCTATATGCGAAACACTACGATAAGTGGCGGCAGTTTTTGATGGAACACGGTGTTGAACGAGGAGAATCTTCTGTTCCTGTTTTGCCGGCCGATGCGGGCAGTGAGAGCGGAATAAACGAGACAGCTGTTCCAGAGAATACAGGGGAGGCTGTACCTGTCCCTGTCGAGGGAGTCGAATGATGGAAGAGATTCGATTGAACCGGTATCTTGCGGTTTGCGGGGTGTGTTCCAGAAGAGATGCAGATAAATTGATTGACCGTGGCGTTGTGACAGTGAACGGCCAGACAGCCGGTCCGGGCACGAAGATAACGGAGAAAGACCTTGTGACCGTGGGCGGTAAAAAAGTGCGAAACCCTCACCGGAAGGTGGTGCTTGCCTATTATAAGCCGGTGGGTGTTACCTGTACGGAGCGGGATGTACATGCTAAGAAGACGGTGATACAGGAACTACAGTATCCTGTTCGATTGACCTATGCAGGACGGCTGGACAAGGATTCGGAGGGGCTTCTTCTGATGACCAATGACGGCAGTCTTATCGATGCCATGATGCGGGGCAGTCACGGACATGAAAAGGAATATGTTGTAAAATCGGACAAGGAATGGAAGAAAGAAGCGCTTCAGAATATGTGTAAGGGCGTGTATCTGGAAGAGCTAAAGGTTACCACCAAGCCTTGTGAGATAGAGCAGATTGGGCCTAAGACACTGCGTATGATTCTGACACAGGGGTTAAATAGACAGATTCGGCGCATGTGTAAGACCCAGGGCTATAAAGTGGTCAGTCTGAAAAGAACAAGAGTCGTCAATATAGAGCTTGGAACATTAAAACCGGGAGAATACCGGGAACTTACAGATGCAGAAAAAACCGCACTTTACAAAGAGTGCGGTTTGCATATTTGAGAATGGCGGTAAAGTATGATGGAAGAAAAATCTTTGGAACGTATGCGGGAACTGGTATCTTTGCTAAATCAGGCGGCGAAAGCCTATTATGCACAGGATACGGAGATTATGTCCAATTACGAGTACGACAGACTCTATGACGAGTTGATGGAAATAGAAAAGATAACGGGTGTAATATTGACGGACAGCCCCACAGCGGAAGTGGGATATGAAGCGGTGGAGGAACTGCCAAAGGAACGGCATGAAGCGCCCATGCTCTCCCTGGCAAAGACCAAGAGCAGGGAAGAACTGCAAAGCTGGTTAAACGGTAAGCAGGGACTATTATCCTGGAAACTGGACGGGCTTACGATTGTGCTCACCTATACGGGAGGCCGATTGGTTAAGGCGGTTACCAGAGGAAACGGCGAGGTGGGAGAAGTCATTACCAACAACGCCAGAGTGTTCCGTAATCTGCCCTTGTCGATTCCTTACCGGGGCGAGTTGATTCTGCGGGGAGAGGCGGTTATTTCTTACAGTGATTTTGAACGGATTAACCATGAGATTGCGGATGTGGATGCCAAGTATAAGAATCCCAGAAATCTATGCAGCGGCAGCGTCAGACAGCTTAATAATGAGATTACAGCCGGCAGAAATGTACGGTTTTATGCGTTTCATCTGGTGAAAGCACAGGATGTGGACTTTCAGGATTCCAGGAAGGCACAGTTTACTTTTTTGAAAGACCAGGGGTTTGACGTGGTGGAATACCGGTTGGTGGACCCGGATACGATTTTGGATGCGGTTGCATATTTTGAACAGAAGATTGCCGAATATGACATTCCCTCA
>CAJUFU010000037.1:2232-23932 GCA_910585555.1 uncultured Lachnospiraceae bacterium | reverse complement strand
GGTCTGGTACTGACCTATGAAGACATGGCTTATGGACGTTCCCTTGGCCGGACAGCCAAATTCCCCAGAGATTCCATTGCTTTTAAGTGGGCGGATGAACTGCGGGAGACCACTCTGCGAGAGATAGAGTGGAGCGCCAGCCGTACCGGACTTATCAATCCGGTGGCTATTTTCGAGCCTGTGGAACTGGAAGGCACCACAGTCAGCAGAGCTTCTGTGCATAATATCAGCATTCTGCGGGGGTTAAAGCTGGGAATCGGGGACCGGATTACGGTCTATAAAGCCAATATGATCATTCCACAGATCGCGGAGAACTTGACCAAAAGTGACAATATGGAAATACCGGATACCTGTCCGGTCTGCGGGCAGCCTACGCAGATTAGGCAGGTCAACGAAGTGCAGTCCCTGTATTGTACCAATCCTGACTGCGATGCCAAGAAAATCAAGGCTTTCACCCTCTTTGTAAGCCGGGATGCACTCAATGTGGACGGATTATCCGAGTCCACTTTGGAAAAATTTCTGGCCAAAGGCTTTTTGCATGAATTTGCAGATTTATTTAAACTTTCCCGTTATGAGGAAGAAATCACAGAAATGGAAGGTTTTGGGGAAAAGTCCTACCGGAATCTGCTAGAGAGCCTGGAAAAAGCCAGAAACACTACACTGCCCAGGTTAGTTTATGGACTGGGAATTGAAAATATCGGTGTGGCCAATGCGAAAATGCTGTGCAGATATTTTCAGTTTGACCTGCAGGCTGTCTGCAATGCGACAGTGGAGGAATTGGCGGAGATTGACGGAATTGGAGAAGTGATTGCCTTAAGTGTACGCGCCTTTTTTGACGATGAGAAGAACAGAGAGCAGTTAGAGCATCTTTTAGAAGAATTGCGTATTGCCGTGGAAGTCGTTGAGGAAGGGGCACAGACCCTTGCAGGTATGCATTTTGTGATTACGGGAAGCCTTGCACACTATGAGAACCGCAATCAGCTTAAAGAGGAGATTGAGCGAAAGGGCGGAAAAGTGACCGGCAGTGTGACAGGGAAGACTACCTGCCTGATCAACAATGATACCACATCACAATCCAGCAAAAATAAGAAGGCGAAGGAGCTGGGCGTGCGGATTGTGTCGGAAGAGGAGTTTATGAAGGAATATATGGATGCGGAATTGCTCTAACAGTTATACAGGGACAGCCCCGGCGGAACGTATGAAAATCTGCCGGGGCTGTTGCATATCATAAACATTATTATTGTGGGAAAGATAACATTAAATTTCCCGCAAATCATACGGCGTCGTCTGGTACACGTAGTAATTGAGCCAGTTAGAATACAGAAGCTGTCCTGTGGAGCGCCAGTTGACAATCGGCTCTTTTGTAGGATCGTCGTCCGGGAAATAATTGGCGGGAACTTTCGGGTTCATGCCTTTGTTCAAATCCCGGAAATATTCTTGGGCCAGCGTGTCAGAGTCATATTCCGGATGGCAGGTGACAAAGAAATGTCTGCTGTCGGTAGTCTTTACGATGGCAACGCCTGCCTCGTCGGAGACTGCCATCAATTCCAAATCCGGCACAGAGGCAATCTGGGATGCCTCAATGCCCATGGCGCGGGATTGCGGCGCATAGAAGATATCATCAAAGCCCCGAAAAAGCGGCGATGTTTTTTTGACAATTTTGTGGGCATACACACCGGAGAGCTTTTCCGGCAGATCATCCCGATCCAGCCCGTAGAAGTAGTAAAGAGCGGCATAAGCACCCCAGCACAGATGCAGAGTACAATGTACATGCTTCTTGCCCCATTCCATGATGGTACAGATTTCGTCCCAATAATCCACTTTTTCAAAACGCACATAATCAAGCGGCGCACCGGTAATGATCATGCCGTCAAAATTACGGTCTTTGATTTGATCAAAGGTGGTGTAGAAAGATTCCATGTGGTTAGAATCCGTGTGTTGGGGCGTATAGCTGGCCGTCTGCAGAAATTCTACATTTACCTGTAAGGGCGTATTGGACAGTTTTCGCAAAAGCTGTGTCTCTGTGACAACTTTCGTAGGCATCAGATTCAATATGAGCACGTTAAGGGGACGGATATCCTGATGCATGGCACGGTATTGTGTCATCACAAATATATTTTCTTTTTCAAGAATGGTAGTTGCTGGTAAAGAATCTGCAATTTTAATGGGCATATATGGAACCTCAACTTTCTGATTGTAAATTATATTATCTTATGATTTTGTAAATAATACACTTTAGAATATATCATAAACAGGTAAACCGCGCAAGATGTGTCTGACGGTGCACATTTCATGATATTTGTCTCCAAAGAAGAGATAGGGTATTTCTGTGTAATTTAACGGTATATTCATAACGGCTTAGTTGACATGCAGAAGAGGTTATGTTATAATTTGCAATAATGATATATCTCTTTACAGATGATCACCACACTTATAACATGAATTGTAAAAGAAAAATTGACAAAATTTAGGAGGGAATTGACGATGAAGAAAGCGATTTTTTTAACACTTGCAGGTGCTATGATCTTCTCTACCCCTGTTATGGCAAAAGAAGTAGGTGCGCCTGTGGCAGTATATCTTGAGGATGAGTCCGATATCGGTATCCCTGAAGAGACAGTACTGGCAATTGAAGAAGACAAGGTTATCAGCGAACATATGAATAATGCTGTAATCGACGTCTGGGATATGGATGGGGAGATGGTACAGGATTTGGCAATCGGCCAGGGCGCAGTGATTGATGGTAAATATGCAGCAGGTCTTACCTTTGAGTTGGCAAAACCTGATCTTAAGAGAGTATATTCCGCAAAAGAACTGTCCCAGGGTAAAGGTTCTCTTCTCACAGTTGTAAATGTGCACACCCATGCCGGGTATGGCACTGCGAAGGTAACTTTCTATGCACCTGGTGTAAAGGCTGGTCAGGCGATTACAGTTTATGCTCATATCGATGATGCTAACTGGGTGGCAGTTCCGACAGAGGTTACAGACGATCATGTAATAGCTGAGATTACCGCTAATGGGCATCTCGCATTTATCGAGGCAAAATAAAGAGCATCTAAAGAATAGAAGGAAATAGTCTTTAAGTGTGGGGATATGCACCGCCTGTCAGGGCGGTGCATTTTTAGAGCATATGACTTGTTTTGCTTGGAGACATAAGGCAGAAAAGGGTTTGCATAATCCTGTCATTTGCATTATAATTGAAATGTACGGCATCGTATGACCACGGGAAAAGAGAAGGCCTGCGGTATATACGACAGAAAGGATTTTCTTTAGAGGGGAATGATGGTATTATGGAGACAGCATATCAAAAAGTGAAAGTGCACAATGAGTTGGAGTGGTGTCAGGTTACGGATATGGCAACGAAGGAGAAGATTGAGAAAGTGCTCTTGAAACACAGGGTATCTTATTTCGTCAAATGGGAGAAGCCGAAACTGTTTTCCAGTGACAAGTTTGGTTCCTGTGTGTTTTGTGTCAATCAGCTGCAGAAGGAAGCGGCGGATGAGGCTATCCAGGATTTGACAGATGAGGTAAAAGAAAAGATTCGGTTTGTTAATCGTAAGGTGGATAAGACCTTCTATTAATTTAGAGATATGTGCAGAATATAGCATTCAAAAGAGATAATATAAAATAACGGGTGGGAGGAAATGAATCGTGAGCATGTGTGATACATGCAGCAACTATCAATACGATGAAGATTACGAGTGTTATGTTTGTATGGTGGATTTGGATGAAGACGATATGAGCCGTTTTTTGAGCGGCGGAGATTTTGCGTGTTCTTTCTATCAACTGGACAACGAGTATCTGATTGTGAGAAAACAAATGTAACCTATTCCTATATCATCAAAAAGATACCCCGGCGCGGGATTGGCGTGCCGGGGTATTTCATATCTACTGTTCTTTTTTTAGGTTCTTCTGTGCAGTGGACAACATCAGTTTAATGCGGTTTAGCTGGTTAACCTCGCTGGCGCCGGGGTCGTAGTCTATGGCCACGATGTTGGAGCGCGGGAAGCGGGAGCGCAGTTCTTTGATAACACCTTTGCCCACTACATGGTTTGGCAGGCATCCAAAAGGCTGGGTACATACAATGTTGTCCACTCCGCTGTGAATCAGTTCTACCATCTCTCCGGTCAAAAACCACCCTTCACCGGTCTGGTTGCCGATATTTACGATAGGACGGGCGTAATCCACCAGAGTATAGATACTGACAGGCGGTGTGAAATGCTTGCTTTTTTGGAAAGCCTTGGCGGCCTGCCCGCGCATTCGCTCCAGTGCCCAGATACCCATTCTGGAGAGCGCAGAGGCTTTCTTTGAAGTACCCAGATATTCAGCCTTATAAATTTGGTTATAAAAACAGTAGAGCATAAAGTCCAGAAGGTCAGGTACTACGGCTTCCGCTCCTTCCGCTTCTAAGAGTTCCACCAGGTGGTTGTTGGCGGCGGGAGCAAACTTTACAAGAATCTCGCCTACAATACCGACCCGCGGTTTGCGCATGTTCTCATCGATGGGCAGGGCATCAAATTCCTGAATGATCTGCCGGCACATCTTTTGGAAGGTAAGGTAATGCAGGTGCTTTCCAGACACAAACTGGCGGCATTTCTTTGCCCATTTGACGTGAAGGGCGTCCGCAGAACCGGGGGTGAGTTCATAGGGGCGCATACGATAAACACAGCGCATAAAGATATCGCCGAACAGGGCGCCGTAAGCGGCACGCATCAGAAGTTCCGCGTTCAAATGGAAGCCCGGGTTGCTTTCGATGCCTGCAAGGTTTAAGGAAATAACGGGAATCTGCGCCATGCCCGCCTTTTCTAAGGCGCGTCTGATAAAGCCCACATAGTTGGTGGCGCGGCAGCCGCCGCCTGTCTGGCTCATGATAATGGCCACTTTGTTCAGGTCGTATCTGCCGGAGAGCAGAGCATCCATAATCTGACCCACCACGATCAAAGAAGGATAACAGGCGTCATTATTTACATATTTTAATCCCACATCCACGGCGTGGCGGTTGTCATTGGCAAGCACCTCGAAGCGATAGCCGCAGGCCTGAAAAGCGGCCTCGATGATCTCAAAATGAATGGGAGACATCTGTGGACATAAAATGGTATAGTCTTTGCGCATCTCTTCTGTGAAAGTCACTTTGTCAATGGCACTGGAACGGATAGTCCTTTCTTTGTGCTTTTGCTCTTTCACTTTGATGGCGGAGAGCAGGGACCGGATACGGATTCTGGCAGCGCCCAGGTTGTTGACCTCGTCAATTTTTAAGCAGGTATAGATTTTGTCGGCTCTGGAGAGGATGTCGTTTACCTGGTCGGTGGTGACGGCATCTAAACCGCAGCCGAAGGAATTAAGCTGTATCAGGTCCAAGTCGTCACGGGTCTTCACGAAACTGGCGGCCGCATAGAGCCTGGAATGATACATCCACTGGTCAGAGACGATTAAAGGACGCTCCGGCTGTGCCAGATGGGATACAGAATCCTCGGTCAGCACGGCGATATCGTAGGAGGTGATCAGCTCTGGAATACCGTGATTGATTTCCGGGTCGATATGATAAGGGCGTCCTGCCAGCACAATGCCGCGGACATGGTTTGTTTCCATATAACGCAGGACCTCTTCTCCCTTATTCCGCATATCCTGGCGGGCGGCGGCAAGTTCCTCCCAGGCAGCCTCTGCGGCGTTCATCACTTCTGTGACGGGTAGATCTTGAAACTCCTTTGTGAGAGCCGAGGTGACGGTGCGCAGGCTCTCGAAGGAGAGGAAGGGATTACGAAATACCACTTCCCCGCGGCCGATTTCCTCCACGTTATTTTTGATATTTTCCGAGTAGGAGGTGACAATGGGGCAGTTATAGTGGTTGTTGGCTTCGTGGAATTCGTCGCGCTCATAAAAGAGGGCGGGATAGAAGATGAAGTCCACTTTCTGTTTGATCAGCCAGGCAACATGTCCGTGGGCCAGTTTGGCCGGATAACATTCTGATTCACTGGGGATGGATTCAATTCCCAACTCATAGATTCTGCGGTTGGAAATGGGGGAGAGTATCACCCGGTAACCCAGCTTCGTAAAGAAGGTGAACCAGAAAGGATAGTTCTCATACATATTTAAGACCCGGGGAATCCCTACAGTGCCCCGTTTTGCCTCATCGGCAGGCAGTGGCTCATAGGAAAAGAGCCTTTTTAATTTATAATCGTAGAGATTGGGGACGCTGTTTTCTTTTTTTACTTTGCCCAGACCGCGCTCACAGCGGTTGCCGGAGATATATTGGCGTCCTCCTGTAAATTTATTTATGGTAAGGCGGCAGTTGTTGGTACAGCCCTTACATTTGGCCATGCTGGTTTCAAACTGCAGATTGGTAATCTGGTCTAAATTCAGCATGGAGGTACGGTAGCCCTCTACATAGTGCTCTCTGGCAATCAGTGCCGCGCCAAAGGCGCCCATAATCCCGGCAATATCCGGGCGGATGGCTTCACAGTCGGCGATTTTTTCAAAACTCCTAAGGACCGCATCGTTGTAGAAGGTGCCGCCCTGGACTACGATATGACGGCCCAGTTCAGAAGCATCAGAGACCTTGATGACTTTAAACAGGGCGTTTTTGATGACGGAATAGGCAAGTCCTGCAGAAATATCGGAGACAGAAGCTCCTTCTTTCTGGGCCTGTTTGACCTTGGAGTTCATAAACACCGTACACCGGGTGCCAAGATCAATGGGATGTTCTGCAAACAGGGCTGTCCGGGCGAACTCCTCTACGCCGTAATTTAGGGACTTGGCAAAGGTTTCGATAAAGGAACCGCAGCCGGAAGAGCAGGCTTCATTGAGTTGAACGCTGTCCACGGTCTGATTTTTGATTTTGATACATTTCATGTCCTGGCCGCCGATATCCAGGATACAGTCCACGTCCGGGTTAAAGAAAGCGGCGGCATTGTAATGTGCCACAGTCTCTACCTCGCCGTCATCCAGCAAAAAGGCCGCTTTCATCAATGCTTCCCCGTAACCGGTAGAGCAGGAGCGGACGATGTTAACGCCTTTCGGAAGCAGGCGGTAGATTTCCTTGAGGGAGCGGATAGCGGTCTTAAGGGGACTGCCGTTGTTGCTGCTGTAGAAAGAGTAAAGCAGGGAACCATCGTCGCCTACCAAAGCCACTTTCGTGGTGGTGGAACCGGCATCGATGCCCAGAAAACAGTTTCCCTGATAAGTGGACAAGTCACTGGTGGTAACATGGTGGGCGTTATGTCTTTCACAGAAAGTTTCATATTCTTTCTGTGAGGCAAACAGGGGTTCCATGCGTTCCACTTCGAAGTCCATCTTAATATCGCCGGAAAGTTTCTCTGTCATCTGCTCCATGGTATAGAAAGTCTCTTCCTTGGCGTTTAAGGCAGAGCCAATGGCCGCAAAAAGATGGGAATTGTCCATGTCGATGATGTGTTCCTCATCCAGCTTTAAGGTGCGGATAAAGGACTGTTTTAACTCTGACAGGAAATGCAGCGGGCCGCCCAAAAATGCCACATGGCCCCTGATAGGCTTACCGCAGGCTAAGCCGCTGATGGTCTGGTTGACCACAGCCTGGAAGATGGAAGCCGATAAGTCCTCCTTGGTGGCACCCTCATTGATCAGGGGCTGAATATCGGATTTGGCAAATACACCGCATCTGGCGGCGATGGTGTAGAGAGAATGATAGTTTCTGGCGTAGGTATTCAGTCCTTTGGCATCTGTCTGTAACAGAGCGGCCATCTGATCGATAAAAGAACCAGTACCGCCGGCACAGATACCGTTCATGCGCTGTTCTACGTTGCCGCCCTCAAAGTAAATGATCTTGGCATCTTCACCGCCCAGCTCAATGGCCACGTCCGTGACGGGGGCGAAGGTCTGCAGGGAAGTGGATACTGCGATGACTTCCTGCACGAAAGGAACCTGTAAATGGTTGGCCAGGGTAAGGCCGCCGGAACCGGTGATCATGGGATGCACGGTCAGATTCCCCAGTTTTTCATATGCTTTGGAAAGCAGGTCGGAGAGGGTCTCCTTTATATTGGCAAAATGTCTCTGATAGTCGGAAAAGAGTATCTGATGCCTGTCATCCAGAATGGCAATCTTGACTGTGGTAGAACCAATGTCAATGCCAAGCGTATATTGCATTTTACTCATTTCTTGTATCACTCCTTTTATTCTTTGTACCTATTTATTATGCGATTTGACACACGCTGTCATTATACGACACAGTCTATCAAAATGCAATTGTCCAATTCTTAGAAAAAAATGAAGTTTTCGGGTGACAATTATAAAATTTTTATGACATCCGGGATTTTATGAAGCACGCCGTTTACTTTTAAAATAAGGGATGATAAAATGTATTCAGTTTTAGCGGGGAAAATACGTGCCTGCCGGGGAACAGGAGAAAAGCACGGCAGGGTGCGGCAAAGAATCAAACAATAGGAGTGTGTGTCTGCTATGAGTCCTTTTGAACGGAAATTTGGAAAGTATGCGATTAAGAACCTGTCTTTCATTCTGGTATTGTGTTACGGCGTGGGGTATCTTTTGCAGATGATGGACAGGAGTAATATGTTGTTATCTTTTTTGACACTGAATCCCTATGCCATTTTACATGGGCAGATCTGGCGGCTTGTCAGCTGGATTTTGATTCCGCCGCCGGGAAGCGGCGGGCTGTTTTTGACACTGATTATGCTGTATTTTTACTGTTCCATAGGTACTTCCCTGGAACGGACTTGGGGGACTTACCGGTATAATGTATATTTGCTCCAGGGCATGTTATTTACCATTCTGGGCAGTTTTCTGTTGATGGCGTTCTGCTATCTTTTCCAGGCGGACCTGATAGCGCAGTACAGTCCGGAAGTTTTCTTTGGTACAATCTCTATCGCCTTTAGTACTTATTATATCAATATGTCGATTTTCCTGGCGTTTGCGGCTACTTTCCCGGAGGCGCAGGTGCTTTTGATGTTTATTATTCCGATTAAGGTAAAATGGCTGGGCGTGATCTATGCGGTGATGCTGGGCTTCGAGTTCTTGGGAAGCAGTGTGTATTATAAATTTGCCATTGCGGCATCGCTCTTAAATTTTGTGGTCTTTTTCTTTACTTCCAGAAATATGATGCATCTGAATCCCAAACAGATTCACAGGAGGCAGGAGTTCAAGCGGGACGTGAGAAGAAATACGGGTATCACCAAGCATAAATGTGCCATCTGCGGCCGGACGGAAGTGGACAGCCCGCAGATGCAGTTTCGGTTCTGCTCTAAGTGCGATGGGAACTATGAGTACTGTGAGGAACATCTGTATACCCATACCCATATCAAGAGAAGCTGAGGGGATAATGAAGAGAATGCCGCCAGGATGACATGGGACGCGCTGGAATCTTTATGGAAAGAAAAGGAATCTGAAATGGACAGAGAAGTTCAGTTTGCCAAAACATTAGAGGAAGTCAGGCTGAAAGCCAAAGAACAGGGTGGCTGCATATCCGAAGCAGAGGTGGAGGAAGCGTTTGCGCCGCTGTCTCTTACCCCAGAGCAGATGGATATGGTGTATCAGTATTTAAGACAGAAGAAGATTGGCATCGGGGAACCGGTGGATTATGAGGCGTATCTGCAGGATGAGGAGCGGGATTATCTTTCTTCTTACCTGGAATCTCTTCAGGACTATTCTGCAATCTCTGAGGGCGAACGGGAGGCTGTGACGCTCTCAGCTATGGCGGGAGATACGGATGCGGCGGATAGACTGACGCGGATTTATCTGCCGGAAGTGGCCCAGATTGCCAAGCTGTACGCAGGGCAGGGAGTATATCTGGAAGATTTGATCGGAGAGGGGAATGTGGCGCTTGCCTTGGGCGTGACGATGCTGGGAGCGCTTGAACATGCCTCGGAGGCACAGGGGATGCTGGCGAAGCTGATTATGGATGCCATGGAGGAGTATATTGCCGCGAATGCCGAAGAGTCGAAGAAGGACCAAAAGATTGCGGATAAGGTAAATAAGGTGGCGGATGCGGCGAACGCGCTTTACGCGGAACTTCGCAGAAAGGTAACGGTGGAGGAACTGATGGCAGAGTCCGGTCTTAGCAGAAAGGCAATTGAGGATGCCATCCGCATAAGCGGTGATAAGATTGAGGCGGTGGATACATGGAAGGAATGAACAGAGACTTTAAATATTTTATGCAGGACACGGGTTCTATCTATCTGGGCGCCAAATTGAGTTATGCAGAGATTCTGCAGGATGAAATGGTGAATTTCAAATATAAGAGTATTGTGGAGCACTATATTTTCAAAGACACAGCCCCGGAGACTACCTTGGAGAGTCAGTTATATTATATGACAAAGGACCAGTTCTCTTATAGAACCTACGGGCAGCTAAAGGCCAGGGTGAAGTTGAGCATCTTGGAGGAAAAGAAAGGGTTTCTGGGTAAACGCAAGACCGGCTATCAGAATAAAGTCATGAAATTAGAAGCGTTTGTGGATATGAATCTGGCGCAGAAGAAGGCGGCGGGTGTGGTGGTACAGGAATTGATCTTATCAAAGCTTGCGCTGATGTCTTTTAGTGTGTAGAATATGTTTGTCATTTTACGCGATGCCTTACATCATAAATTCTACAAAATGCTCTTGTGTTTGACAATTTTTTCTGTTAAACTTACAACGTAAAATTCCCCTTTTACACTGGGCAGGCGAAAACGCGACCATAGTTTTTGCCTGCCTTTTTAGTTTCGCTTTACTAAATTTTAATAGGAGTGGTATACTAAGAAAAATATGAGAAGCACTTCTGAAAGGAGTTTCCAAAATGCAGTTAGAACAGTTACAAGCTTATACAGTCCTCATGCAGTGTAATATCAAAGAGATCAATTCTCAGGGATATTTGCTAAAGCATAAGAAAACGGGAGCGCGGGTTGCGCTTTTGTCGAATGACGACGATAACAAGGTGTTTTATATAGGATTCCGCACGCCGCCCAAAGATAGTACCGGTGTGGCGCATATCATCGAGCATACGGTGCTTTGCGGCTCCGATAAGTTCCCGGTGAAAGACCCATTTATTGAACTGGCGAAGGGGTCCCTCAATACCTTTTTGAACGCCATGACTTATCCGGATAAAACAGTGTATCCGGTGGCCAGCTGCAATGATAAGGATTTCCAGAATCTGATGGATGTGTATCTGGATGCGGTGTTCCATCCCAATATCTATCATGAGGAAAAAATCTTCAGGCAGGAGGGATGGCATTATGAACTGGAGTCTGCGGAAGATGAGCTGACCATCAACGGCGTGGTCTACAATGAGATGAAGGGAGCGTTCTCTTCACCGGATGACGTGCTTTACAGAGAGATTATGAATTCCCTGTATCCGCACACCTCCTATGGGGTGGAGTCCGGCGGCGACCCGGATGTGATTCCGGAACTGACCTACGAGGATTTCCTTGCCTTTCATCAGAAATATTATCATCCTTCCAACAGTTATATTTATCTGTATGGCAATATGGATATGGCGGAGAAGCTGCAGTATATTGACGAAGCCTATCTGTCCAAATATGAGGCTCTTTCGGTGGATTCAAAACCCTCGCTGGAGGCGTCTTTTGGGCAGACCGTGACGGTGGAGAAGGCTTATCCGATTATGGAGAGCGAGTCCGGGGAGAGTAACACCTATCTGTCCTACAACATCTCTCTGGGGGAGAATCTGGACCGGAAAGAGAACATAGGATTCCAGGCACTGATTGATGCGGTGGCTGCGGCACCCGGCGCGCCGGTCAAGCAGGCTCTTTTGGATGCCGGAATCGGCACGGATATCAGCTGCTTTTTCGAGGTGGATGTAAGGCAGCCTTTCTTCTCTATTGTGGCAAAAAATGCAGAGGCGTCACAGAAGGATACGTTCGTCGCCATAATTGAGGAAACATTGCGAGACTTGGCAGAGAAGGGTGTGGATAGGAAATCTTTGGCGGCGGCGTTAAATCATGATGAATTCAAATACCGGGAGGCGGATTACGGTTCTTATCCCAAGGGGTTAATGTACGGTCTGCAGATGTGTGAGACTTGGCTTTACGATGATACGAAGCCTTTTGTTTATCTGGAACTTGGGGATACTTATAAAGCGTTGAAGAAAGAGCTGGACACTTCCTTCTATGAGGATATGATCAAAAGATGCCTGCTTGATAATACCCATAAGAGCGTGGTGGTGGTAAAGCCGGTAAAAGGGCTTACCGGTCAGAAAGAGAAAGCCCTGGCGGCAGCCTTAGCAGAGAAAAAAGCTTCTATGTCTAAAGAAGAGATTGCGCAGATTGTTGCGGACACGGAGGCGTTGAAACGGTATCAGGAAGAACCCAGCGCCAAGGAGGATTTGGAGAAGATTCCCCTGCTGACCAGAGAGGATATGAAAAAGGAAGCGCGGCCTTACTGTAACGAGGAGAAAAAGGTGAAAGATACGCTGCTTCTTTACCATGATATTTTCACCAACGGTATCGGGTATCTGCGGTTTATGTTCGACCTTAAACAGGTGCCGGAAGAATTGTTCCCTTATGTAGGGCTTCTGCGGGCCATGATCGGTCTGGTGGACACGAAGAAACATTCCTACAGCGAGCTTTACAGCGAGATTAATCTGCAGACCGGCGGTATTGCGCCGGCGGTGAATACCTACACGGATGCCAGGGACTTGTCTCAATATAAAGTAACCTTTGATTTGAAAGTAAAGACCTTATATGAGAACCTGCCCCAGGCGTTTGCTTTGGCAGAGGAGATATTGACTGAATCGGTCTATATAGATGAAAAGCGTCTTTATGAACTGGTGGCGGAGACCCGCTCTGATAAACAGGCACAAATGATGTCTGCGGGGCATTCTCTGGCGGCCGGGCAGGCGCTGTCCTATTTATCCAAACCGGCGATGATTATGAACCATATCAATGGCATGGCTTTTTACCGGGTTCTGGAAGCGTTGGAAAAGGATTTTGACAAGCATAAAGAGGAACTTGCCGCCAATATGCAGAAGGTAGTGGAGTGTATTTTCCGCCCGGAGAATCTGATGGTGGATTATACGGCACAGCCGGAAGGTCTCACCGGGATAGAAGAATTGATAGAGGGCCTGAAAGGGAAACTGTATACGGGGCCCATCGCTTCTAAGGGCTATGAGCCGAAGCCTGTGAAAAAGAACGAGGGACTGATGTCTTCGGCCCAGATTCAGTATGTGTGTCGGGCCGGGAACTTTGTGAAAAAGGGACTTCCTTACACGGGGGCTCTGAAAGTGCTGCGGGTGATGATGGGATACGATTATCTTTGGACCCAGGTGCGGGTTAAGGGCGGCGCCTATGGCTGTATGTGCCAGTTTGGCAAGAGCGGCGAGAGTTATTTTGTCTCTTACAGGGACCCGAACCTGGAAAAGACCATCGAAGTCTATGAGAAGGCGGCGGATTATATTGAACATTATGAGGCCGATGAGCGTACCATAACCCAATATATCATCGGGGCCGTCAGCGAGATGGATATGCCTCTTACGCCCTCGGGCAAGGGAAATTATTCTCTGGCAGGGTATCTGACCCATTATGATTTTGCCCGTGTGCAGAAAGAGCGGGATGAACTGCTCAAAACGGATGCAGATACGATACGCGGCCTGGCAGCGTATATCCGCGCTTTCATGGAAGATGAATGTCTTTGCGTGGTGGGGAATGAGGAGAAAATCAAAGAGCAGGAGAAGCTTTTTACAAAGATAGAGTATTTGTTCCACTAGGGCAGATATAGGTTGGAAAGCTATCTGTAAATAACGGTTTTACAGAGTCTGAAAGGGGAGAAAGTTATGAAAAAAGGGAAGTTTATCAGAAAGAGGCAGGTGTTGGCGGCAGCTTTGTCTGTCCTCTTTCTCACCGGCTGCGGCAGTGCCGGCACGATGAGTTATACACAGACGGCCGCGGCGAATGCCAAGTCTTATGAAATGGCGGAAGAAGCGGCGGCAGAAGAGTCCGTGGCCTATCCTGCGGCAGAATATGACGGCGGCGCGGGTATGTCCTATGATATGGCTTATACAGAGGAGGGCGCTTTGGAACAGGAAACTGTGGAAGTGCCCCAGGCGTCTGCCCAGCGTAAGCTGATCAAGACCGTTGATATCAGCACGGAGACGGAACAGTTCGATATCCTGGTGCCCGCTCTGCAGGCCAAGGTGGAGCAGCTGGGCGGTTACATAGAAGAGATATCCGTTTATAATAATACCAGTTATCATTACGAAGGCAGAGTGGAAGCGCTTCGCGGCGCCAGCATGACAGCCCGCGTGCCCAAGGAGAGTCTGGACGATTTCCTGGCCCAGGTGGGGGAGCAGTCCAATGTGGTGAGCCAGTCAGAGCGCGTGGAAGATGTGACCCTGCAGTATGTGGATTTAGACAGCCATAAGCGTGTGCTTGTCTCGGAACAGGAAAGGCTGATCGAGCTGCTTGCACAGGCAGAGACTGTGGAGGACCTGATTGCCATCGAGGGAAGGCTTTCGGAGGTCCGTTATCAGATTGAGAGCATGGAGTCCCAGCTTCGCACCTACGATAATAAGATTGATTACAGTACCGTGTACCTTTCCATCAGTGAGGTGAAGAAGTATACGCCTCCGCAGGATATCACCGTCTGGCAGAGAATCGGAAATGGTTTTGTGAGGAGTCTGGAAGATATCGGGAATGGAATCTGTGATTTCTTCATTGGATTTTTGATTCATATACCGTACATTATATTATGGGCTGTCATTCTTATCGTATCGGTGCTGATTATCCGGCAGATCGTTGTTTGGGTGAGAAAGCGGCTGCTCAAATCCGGAATGACGGGACAAGGCAGATTAAAGGGTATAGTACATTTTGTCAGAAAGAGGCATGAGAAAACGCCCAAAAAGGAGGAGAAGCCGCTGCAAGAAGAAAACAGCGGGGATGAGCAATAAGAACAGACCGTATAGAGACAAAACGAAAAAGCAGCAAAGGGAAAGAGAGCGCAGAAAGAAAAGGAAGAAGATGGAGAATAAACAGTTTAAATCCGGGTTTGCCACACTCATAGGCAGACCCAATGTGGGCAAGTCCACCCTGATGAATACCCTGATCGGGCAGAAAATCGCGATCACCAGCAACAAACCGCAGACCACCAGAAACCGCATCCAGACAGTATATACTTCCGCGGAGGGACAGATTGTGTTTTTGGATACGCCCGGTATCCATAAGGCCAAAAATAAGCTGGGAGATTATATGGTAAATGTGGCCCAGAGGACGCTTTCGGAGGTGGATGTGATCTTGTGGCTGGTGGAACCCAGCGACTATATCGGTGCGGGAGAGCGGCATATTATCGAACAGTTAAAGAAGACCAACACGCCGGTCATCCTGGTCATCAATAAGATTGATACGGTGAAAAAGGAGTTGATTTTAACATATATCGATGCCTACCGCAAGGAGCTTGACTTTGCGGAGATTGTGCCGGTGTCTGCCTTAAAGAAGGACGGCATGGAAGTGTTGATAGAGTGTATTATGAAATACCTTCCTTACGGAGAGCCTTTTTATGATGAGGATACGGTGACAGATCAGCCCATGCGCCAGATTGTGGCGGAACTGATCAGAGAGAAAGCGCTTAAGTGCCTGGAGGAGGAGATACCGCACGGGATTGCAGTCACCATTGAGCAGATGAAGTACAGGAAGCGGATTGTGGATATTGAGGCTACCATCATTTGCGAGCGGGATTCCCACAAGGGCATCATCATCGGCAAGCAGGGAAGTATGCTTAAGAAAATCGGCTCCATGGCCCGTCCCGACATTGAGGAATTGGTGGAGAGCCAGGTGAATTTAAAGCTTTGGGTGAAGGTGAAAAAGGATTGGCGGGACAGTGATTTTCTACTCAAGAATTTCGGCTATGATGCAAAAGTAACAGAATAGAAAAAGCCAAATCTGCGAACCCTAATCTGGTAATGGGAAAAAGAAGCAGGGGGCGTTGGATGAAAAATGAGGCAGATAAATTACTGGGAGCAGTTTATGGCCACGGGAAAGGTTGATGATTTTCTGGCCTATAAGAACGCGATGAGAGACGAAGGACAAGATCAGGAGGAAGCAGAGGAACATTCTCATGCAGGAGATTACAGAGATTACGGGAATGATTATAAAGGCTGAGCCAATAAACGATTATGACAGGAGAGTTGTCCTTTTGACCAGGGAGAGGGGGAAGATATCGGCGTTTGCCAGAGGTGCGAGAAAGCCAAACAGCAGTCTTCTGGCGGCGACCAACCCTTTCTCTTTCGGCGTATTTAAGATGTATGCAGGCAAAACCTCTTACAATATTGTGGAGGCTTCCATCAGCAACTATTTCGAGGGCCTTCGGCAGGATTATGAGAGTGCTTTCTACGGCATGTATTTTCTGGAAGTTATGGATTACTATACGAGGGAGAATAACGATGAGAAAGAAATGTTAAAGCTCCTTTACCAGTCTCTGCGGGCGCTGATGCATGAGGGGCTGTCTAATGTGCTTGTGCGTTACATATTTGAGATGAAAGCCATGGTGATAAACGGGGAGTTCCCCGGGATGCCCGTAAAGGGGGAATGGGAGGAATCCACACGCTATGCGGTCTCTTATATCATGAATTCCGGAATTGAAAAATTATATACCTTTACGGTGACGCCTCCGGTTTTGGAAGAACTGAAACGGATTGGGGATGCGTACAGGACGCGTTTCATAGATCGGTCGTTTAAAAGTCTTGAAATTGTGGATAATCTTTAATATAATGTAAGGCAGTATGTGATGAAATGGATTAGTCAGAGAGGATATTTTATGAAAAAAGTAAGAGGAGCAGCGCTTTTTATCATCGCAGCGTTGGGGCTTGCCGGCTGTGGCAGTCAGGAAAAGACGGCCGAAGTAAGCTCCTTGTCTTTTGGCAAGGAGGGAGAAATCGTGCACCAGATTGTGGGTAGTTTTGAAGAGGATTATTATGATCTGGAAGGCCTAGAGAGTCTGGCAGCGCAGCGGGTGGAAGAGTACTGTGCGGAACATGGGGAGGAATCCGTTTACTTAGAATCTGTGAAGGAGAAAAACGGAGAAATTTCAATCCTATTCCATTATGCAACAGCAGAGGATTACAGCGGATTTAACTACAGACAGTTGTATATGGGCACTGTTAAGGAGGCAAATGAGGAAGGCTATCATTTGGACAGCGTGGCGTTTACCTCGCCGGAAGGAGAACCCATCGAATTGGGATTTACCGAAGATGCGGATGCGAAGAAGATACTGATCATAGAGACGAAATCAGGGGAAGCGCTTTTGCTGGATATCGGCAGTAAGGTACTCTATATCAACCAGAGTGCCGACAGTGACCAGGAAGTGACTTTTGCAGGCAAAAAGAGAGTGCTGATCAAAGACCAAGGACAGGAAGAGAAGGCTTCAGCGCTCACTTATATTGTGTATGAATAGTAAAGTATTCTCTAAAGAACGGGGATTCTTTGAGAAACTATGTGACTTATAACGATTATGGAAATGAGGAGGAATACATATGGAAAAGACAATGGAAAAGATTGTGGCACTATCGAAAGCAAGGGGATTTGTTTACCCTGGTTCCGAGATTTACGGGGGACTGGCCAACACCTGGGACTTTGGCAATCTGGGCGTGGAATTGAAGAACAATATCAAGAAGGCCTGGTGGCAGAAATTTGTCATGGAGAGCCCTTATAACGTAGGTGTGGACTGCGCCATCCTGATGAACCCGCAGACATGGGTGGCCTCCGGGCATTTGGGAAGCTTTTCCGACCCGCTGATGGACTGCAGAGAGTGCCATGAGCGGTTCCGCGCGGATAAGATCATAGAAGACTATGTGGCCGAACAGGGCATGACGCTTGAGAGTTCTGTGGACGGCTGGAGCCAGCAGCAGATGAAGGATTTTATTGAAGAACATAACATTCCTTGTCCCACCTGCGGCAAACATAATTTTACGGATATCAGACAATTTAACCTGATGTTCAAGACCTTCCAGGGCGTCACGGAAGACGCGAAGAATACTGTGTATCTGCGCCCTGAGACGGCACAGGGTATTTTTGTGAACTTTAAGAACGTACAGAGAACTTCCAGAAAGAAGATTCCCTTCGGTATCTGTCAGGTGGGTAAATCTTTCAGAAATGAGATCACACCGGGAAATTTCATCTTCCGTGTGCGTGAGTTTGAGCAGATGGAGATGGAATTCTTCTGCGAGCCGGATACGGATTTAGAGTGGTTTGCATATTGGAAGAAATATTGTATTGATTTCTTAAAGAGCCTGGGCATGAAGGAGGAGGAGATGCGGGTGCGTGATCACGACCCGGAAGAACTTTCTTTCTATTCCAAGGCGACCACGGATATTGAATTCTTATTCCCCTTTGGCTGGGGCGAACTGTGGGGGATTGCAGACAGAACCAATTATGACCTGACCCAGCATCAGACAGTGTCCGGTGAAGATATGTCTTATTTTGACGATACCAAGAACGAAAAATATATCCCTTACGTCATAGAGCCTTCTCTGGGTGTGGAGAGATTGTTCCTGGCGGTGCTTTGCGGCGCTTATGACGAGGAAGAAATCGGCGAGGGGGATGTGCGTACCGTCCTGCATTTCCATCCGGCGTTGGCACCGGTGAAGATCGGCGTCCTGCCTCTTTCTAAGAAGTTAAATGAGGGTGCGGAGAAAATCTTTGCCCAGTTGTCCAAGAAGTATAACTGCGAGTTTGATGACAGAGGCAATATCGGTAAGAGATACCGCAGACAGGACGAGATTGGTACGCCTTTCTGTGTCACTTATGATTTTGATTCTGAGACAGATCAATGTGTGACAGTCAGATTCCGTGACTCCATGGAGCAGGAACGGGTAGCAATCGCGCAGCTGGAAGCATATTTTGCAGATAAATTTATTTTATAATGGCCTGTATGGAACAAAGATTCGTTGCAATACAATGACAGAAAGGATTGAGAACTACGATGAAACCTTATGGTGTAAATGAACTGCGCAGAATGTTTCTTAGCTTTTTTGAGAGTAAGGAACATTTGAAGATGAAGAGTTTTTCATTGGTGCCGCACAATGACAATAGTCTGCTTTTGATCAATTCCGGCATGGCGCCTTTAAAGCCTTATTTTACAGGGCAGGAGATTCCGCCCAGAAGACGGGTGACGACCTGTCAGAAATGTATCCGCACGGGTGATCTTGAAAATGTGGGTAAGACGGCAAGACATGGTACTTTCTTTGAGATGCTGGGGAATTTCTCCTTTGGGGATTATTTTAAGAAGGAGGCCATTGCCTGGAGCCGGGAGTTTTTGACCCAGGTGGTAGGCCTTGATGCGGACAGACTGTACCCTTCTATCTATGAGAACGATGAGGAAGCTTTCGAGATTTGGAATAAGGATATCGGGATAGCGCCGGAGCGGATTTTCAGGTTTGGCAAGGAAGATAATTTCTGGGAGCATGGTTCCGGTCCCTGCGGTCCCTGTTCGGAGATATATTATGACAGGGGCGAGAAATACGGCTGCGGTAAGCCGGGCTGTACGGTAGGCTGCGACTGCGATCGATATATGGAAATCTGGAATAACGTATTTACCCAGTTTGATAATGACGGCAAGGGAAATTATGCGGAATTACAGCAGAAAAATATCGACACGGGGATGGGCCTGGAGCGGCTTGCTTCCGTGGTACAGGATGTGGATTCCATTTTTGATGTGGATACGGTTTTGGCACTGCGCACTAAGGTGTGCGAGATTGCAGGCGTGGAATATAAGAAGGATTATGAGACAGATGTTTCTATCCGGATTATCACAGACCATATCCGTTCGGCTGCGTTTATGATTTCTGACGGTATTATACCCTCCAATGAGGGCAGAGGCTATGTGCTTCGCCGGATTATCCGCCGGGCGGCGCGCCAGGGAAGAAAGCTCGGCGTACAGCGGATGTTTCTGGCAGAGCTTTCCGGTACAGTGATCGAGGGGTCAAAGGACGGCTACCCGGAGCTGGAGGAGAAGAAGGAGTTTATTTTTACTGTTCTGAATCAGGAAGAGGAGAATTTTAATAAGACCATTGACCAGGGACTTACCATCTTAGAGGAGATGGAGGAGAAGACTGTCAAAGAAGGCAGGAAAGAACTTGCCGGAACGGATGCCTTTAAGCTTTACGATACCTATGGATTTCCCCTTGATTTAACCAAAGAGATTTTGGAGGAAAAGGGCCTGAGCGTGGATGAGGAAGGCTTTAAAACCTGTATGCAGGAGCAGAAGGATAAAGCCAGAAAGGCCCGGAAAGAAACCAATTACATGGGGGCAGCTGTGACCGTATATGAGTCCATCGATCCCGCCATTACCACGGAGTTTGTGGGGTATGACAATCTGACCTGGGAATCAGAGGTGACGGTTCTTACCACAGAGACAGAGATTGTGGATGCCCTGACTGATGGACAGATGGGCACGATCATTGCCAGACAGACACCCTTTTACGCTACCATGGGCGGTCAGGAAGGGGATATTGGTGTGATTACCACCGCTGACGGCGAGTTTAAAGTGGAGAATACGATCAAACTTTTGGGCGGTAAGGTAGGACATATCGGAACTGTGACCAAAGGTATGATCAAGAAAGGTGATAAAATTACCCTTTCCGTGGATGCCGCAAGGAGAACGAGCACCTGTAAGAATCACAGCGCCACACACTTATTACAGAAAGCCCTGCGGGAAGTTTTGGGCGCTCATGTGGAGCAGTCTGGTTCCTACCAGGACGGTGAGAGAACTCGTTTTGACTTCTCCCATCCGACGGCGATGACGGTGGATGAGATCAGGCAGGTGGAGCAGATCGTCAATGAGAAGATTGCCGAGAATCTGGCGGTGGAGACAAATATCATGTCCATCGAGGAGGCCAAGAAAACAGGCGCTATGGCATTGTTCGGCGAGAAATACGGCGATACGGTGCGGGTGGTACGGATGGGCGCATTTTCCAGCGAGCTGTGCGGTGGTACTCATGTGAAGAGCACAGGAAGTATCGGTTCCTTTAAGATATTGTCAGAGTCCGGTGTGGCGGCCGGTGTACGCCGTATTGAGGCGGTGACAGGAAATAATGTGACGGCTTATTATCAGAATCTGGAGGAGCAGTTACATGAGGCGGCCAGAGTCTTGAAGACAAATCCGGCAAACCTGGTAGAGCGATGCGAACACCTGATGGCGGAGATGAAAGCGCTCCAGAGTGAGAATGAGGCCTTAAAGAGTAAGGCGGCTAAAGATGCTCTGGGCGATGTGATGGACCAGGTGCAGGAAGTAAAGGGTGTTAAACTTCTGGCTTCTAAAGTGGCAGGTGTGGATATGAACGGCCTGCGGGAACTGGGAGACCAGTTAAAGGAAAAGATAGGTGATGGCGTAGTCGTGTTAATTTCTGAAAAGGAAGGTAAAGTAAATCTGATCGCCATGGCCACAGAGGGTGCGATGGCGAAAGGCACCCATGCGGGCAACCTGATCAAAGGAATCGCAGCGCTGGTAGGCGGAGGTGGAGGCGGACGCCCCAATATGGCCCAGGCAGGCGGTAAGAATCCGGCCGGTATCGATGATGCGATTGCTGCATGTGCCAAGGTGCTGGCGGAGCAGATTCGGTAGTGCTAGAAAGGTGAGCAGATATGAGTACATTACAAAAGATAGTTTCGCAGAAGAAAGTGTGGTGCTGTGTTATTGTGGCCGAACTGCTGTTTCTGACAGCGGCCGGATTCTTATATGACAGACGTGAGAAGATAGATATCAATTATACGCAAGACGATTTGGTGGATGATTCTGGTCGG
>CAJUFU010000037.1:0-2222 GCA_910585555.1 uncultured Lachnospiraceae bacterium | reverse complement strand
GGGGGGGGGGGCATTCTATGTAGATAAATCCTATGCGGCACAGTATATTGCAACTCCGGATTTTATTTTGCCTAAAGGAATCTATACCCTGGAGGCACAGTACGAATACGTGGGACAGGTCAGGCTGGAGGCTGTCTATGTTGACGGCGGTTTTGACAGTGATGCCGGTGGTAGAATACATATCAAAGAATCCGGGGAAGCGGCCTGTGATTTCAGGGTGAAATATCCGGACAGACCGTTGCATATACGGGGACGCCTTGCAGGAGACGCATCGGATCAGGATTACCTGCTGATCAGAAACATCAGAATTACCACAGCGGCGGTTGGGACACGTAATTTTGTGTTCAGGATAGTGGTTCTGTTTATGGCGCTGGATTTTATCATGGCGCTTTATACCTGGAAAGACAAGATTTTTGCGGGTACTGAAACAATAGAGCAGTGTAAATATTTGTTTCTGATTGTCTGCCTTTGCAGTTTGCCGCTCACAGTGAATTATCTGTTCAGGAATGCTCAAGATCTGGAGTTCCATCTGATGAGGATTGAGGGAATTAAGGATGGATTGCAGAATGGCATTTTTCCGGTAAAGATTCAGAACAACTGGCTGAATGACCATGGTTATGCAGTTTCCGTATTTTATGGGGATGCACTTTTGTATATTCCAGCAGTTCTTCGCATGTTTGGGGTATCGGTTCTGGAAGCATATAAGTGTTATGTTTTTATCCTTAATGTGCTGACGACTGGAATATCCTATCATTGCTTCTCTAAAATGAGTAACAGACGTAATGGGATGATATGTGCTGCGCTATATACGTTAAATGTATTCAGGCTGTATGATCTCTATGCGAGGGCGGCTGTGGGAGAAACTACAGCGATGGCATTTATGCCTCTTGTGCTGTATGGATTATGGAAGGTCTACAAACTTCCGGAAGAGTCACGGGAACACGGGAGAAGCTGGATTACGATTCTGTTTGGATGTACAGGTATTTTTCTCTCCCATATGATATCGACGGAGATGACGGCGTTTTTCATCATACTGGCGGCTATTATTTTATGGAAGAAGACGATACGCAAAAAGACATTTATCGTACTGTTAAAGGCATTGGTGTCAACTCTGTTGGTGAACCTGTGGTTTTTGCTTCCTTTTCTGGATTATATGATGAGCGGAACCTATGCGATTAATTGTCTTAATCGGTATGTTCCATACCGTCTGGAAGATAAGGGCGGATTTTTGGTACAGCTTTTTATGACAGAATATGAAGTGATGGGATCGGCAGGGGGCATTGACACCCGTGGTGCTGCAGGGGGGATGCCGCATACCGTTGGCAATGCGCTTATGCTGATATTAATCGGCTGGTTTCTTATGTGTCTGTGGCAGAAGGAAAAGCACATGGAGGACAGGAAAGAAGAGTATCTGGCAGTTTTTTTAAGTGTTTTATGCATTTTTATGACGCGCTGTACATTTCCATATACATGGTTGGTGAGTAAGATACCGATACTGAAGTTTCCTGTGCACGGACTCCAGTTTCAGTGGCGTTTTCTGGCAATTGCTATTGTTTTATTGTTGTGGCTTTTGTGTGTTATCATGCAAAAGGACTGGATTTCTCGGAAAAAGAAGATTGCTTTTGCAGGACTGCTGTTGCTCCTTTCAGTCAGTCAGGCAGTATCTTATATCAGCGGACTGATGAATGAGGCGGATGTGTGGCACGTTTATCAGGAAGGCGGACTGGATTCCTGCGCTGTGATATTTGGAGAATATCTCCCGGTAGGGAATCCGGACGGGTTTTCAATCAAAGAATACTTGACGGGGTATCAGGAAGCACTGGTCTATGATCCGGCAAGTGTAAATGTGGAGGAATGGTATAGAGAAAAAGCATCGGTTGTGGTTCGTGCGCATAACATGAGTGATGAAAGCAAGCCCATAGAAGTGCCGTTGATTTTATATAAAGGCTACAGGGCTGTGGCGGATAATGGAGAACAACTGCAGATTTCGCCCAGAAGTTTTTATCGTATTTCAGTGTCCGTGCCGGCCGGATATTCGGGAAATATCCGAATCGGGTTTCAGGAGCCGTGGTACTGGAGGGTATGTGAAATCATATCATTGGCGGTCTTCTTGAGCATTATCATCTATAGGAGATATGACCGGCGTGAAAGAAAAGCTGTGAAAGATAAAGTATTAATTTTTAAATAGTAGTTGACTGACACCCAAAATGTGGTATAATTTA
>CAJUFU010000036.1 GCA_910585555.1 uncultured Lachnospiraceae bacterium | reverse complement strand
ATTGCAGATATGCTTACAAGAATCCGTAATGCAAATACTGCAAAACATGATACAGTAGATGTGCCTGCATCTAAGATGAAATTATCCATCGCACAGATTCTTTTGGATGAAGGCTATATAAGGAAGTTCGATGTGATCGATGACGGTAATTTCAAGACAATCCATATCACCTTAAAGTATGGTGAGGATAAGAATGATAAGATTATTTCCGGTATCAAGAGAATCTCTAAGCCGGGTCTTCGTGTGTATGCCGGCAAAGAGGAACTGCCGAAAGTTCTTGGCGGACTCGGTGTCGCAATCATTTCTACCAACCAGGGCGTTGTGACCGACAGGAAGGCCAGAGAGCTCCAGGTGGGCGGAGAAGTGCTTGCATTCGTATGGTAATGGACAAAAAGAATTTCTAAGGCGTCATAGAACGCCGCCTAAGAAATTCTATGTTTTGTCCGGAAGAATGTCTTCGCCATTCTTCCCGCATTGTGTAATGGTTCACTGTGTAGGTAACAATGAAATTGTAATAATAATAAAATAGGAGGTACGGGCATGTCACGTATAGGAAGAATGCCAATCGCGATCCCTGCGGGTGTGACTGTGGAGGTTGCAGAAAATAACAAAGTGACTGTAAAAGGTCCTAAGGGAACACTTGAGAGAGTGCTTCCGGAGGGAATGGATATTAAGGTAGAAGGCGGTCAGGTCGTGGTTTCCAGGCCGAATGACTTAAAGAAAATGAAATCCTTCCACGGTCTGACAAGAACACTGATCATGAACATGGTAGTGGGTGTTACAGACGGCTTTGAAAAGAAACTGGAAGTAAACGGTGTAGGTTACAGGGCTTCTAAGTCCGGCAAGACCCTGACGCTCAATCTGGGTTATTCTCATCCGGTAGAGATGACTGACCCTGAAGGCATTGAGTCGGTTGTAGAAGGTCAGAATGTGATCATCGTTAAAGGTATTGATAAAGAAAAAGTAGGTCAATTTGCGGCTGAGATCAGAGATAAGAGACGTCCGGAGCCTTATAAAGGTAAGGGTATCAAGTATGCTGATGAGACAATTAGACGTAAAGTTGGTAAGACTGGTAAGAAATAATAGATAAGGAGAGTAGAAAATGGTTAGGAAAGAATCTAGACAAAAAGTTCGTGTAAAAAAACACAACAGGATGCGTAACCGTTTCAGCGGTACGGCTGAGAGACCCCGCCTGGCTGTGTTCAGAAGTAATAATCATATGTATGCTCAAATTATTGACGATACAGTTGGAAATACTTTAGTCTCGGCATCCACTCTTGAGAAGAGCGTTAAGTCTGAGATCGAGAAGACCAATAACGTTGATGCGGCAGCATATTTGGGAACAGTGATCGCTAAGAGAGCAATCGAGAAAGGTATCAAGACCGTTGTGTTTGACAGAGGCGGTTTCATTTACCAGGGTAAAATTGCAGCATTAGCTGATGCGGCCAGAGAAGCTGGCCTGGAATTCTAGGAAGGGAGAAAGAAGATCACATGAGACGTACAATCATTGACGTAAGTCAGTTAGAACTCACTGAGAAAGTTGTGACAATCAAGCGTGTAACCAAGGTTGTCAAGGGTGGTCGTAACATGCGCTTTACCGCACTTGTGGTAGTAGGCGACAGCAACGGCCATGTGGGCGCAGGCCTGGGTAAAGCAACTGAAATCCCTGAGGCAATCCGTAAAGGCAAAGAGGATGCGATTAAGAATTTAGTTAGTGTTGCACTTGATGATAAAAATAGTATCACACATGATTTTGTTGGAAAGTTCGGTTCCGCATCCGTTCTCTTAAAGAGAGCTCCGGAAGGTACTGGTATCATCGCCGGCGGTCCTGCGCGTATTGTCTGTGAGCTTGCAGGTATCAAGAATATCCGTACAAAATCTTTGGGTTCCAACAATAAGCAGAACGTCGTACTTGCTACGATTTCGGGTTTGAGCCAGTTAAAGACTCCTGAGGAAGTGGCTAAGAACCGTGGCAAATCTGTGGAAGAGATTCGCGCTTAATACCGTATTGCGGTGTCGGATCAGGATGATTAGGAGGAAGAAAAATGGCAGATAAAAAATTAAAGATCACTTTAGTCAAATCTAAGATCGGCCAGGTGCCCAAAGCGCGCGCGACAGTTGAGGCTATGGGATTTAGGAAGCTCAATCAGACAATTGAATTGCCTGACAATGCTGCGACCAGAGGTCAGATCCAGAGAATAAGACATATGGTTAAAGTAGAAGAAGTATAGAAGGAGGTGTCAGAGAATGGAATTATCAAGTTTAAGACCGGCGGAAGGTTCCGTGCACAGCGATAACTTTAGAAGAGGCCGCGGCCACGGTTCAGGCAACGGCAAGACAGCCGGTAAAGGTCATAAAGGTCAGAAGGCTCGTTCCGGAGCACCCAGACCGGGTTTTGAAGGTGGTCAGATGCCATTGTACAGACGTCTCCCGAAGAGAGGTTTCAAAAACAGAAACACAAAGGAGATCGTGGCACTCAACTTAAGTGTCTTAGAGGTATTTGACAACGGCACAACTGTTGATGTGGACGCATTGATCGCAAGGGGGATTGTTAAGCACCCTCGTGATGGTGTTAAGATTCTTGGAAATGGAGAACTTACCAAAAAACTCGATGTGAAGGTAAATGCCTTCAGTGCATCCGCTAAGGAGAAGATCGAGGCACTTGGTGGAACAGCAGAGGTGGTTTAATGTTTACAACCTTAAAAAATGCATTTAAGATCAAAGAGGTCAGAAAGAAGATTATATTTACTTTTCTGATGTTGGTTGTGATTCGTCTCGGCTCACAGCTTCCCGTGCCGGGTGTGGACAGGACCTATTTTGCAAGATGGTTCTCTCAGCAGACCGGTGACGCATTTAATTTCTTTAATGCTTTTACAGGTGGATCGTTCCTCAATATGTCCATTTTGGCACTGAATATCACACCCTATATCACATCTTCCATTATTATGCAGCTGATGACGATAGCCATTCCGAAGCTGGAGGAGATGCAGAGGGATGGTGCAGATGGACGTAAGAAGATCGCTTCCATTACAAGATATGTAACGGTAGTCCTTGCCCTTGTGGAGGCAACCGCTATGGCGGTAGGCTTTGGACGCCAGGGGCTGCTTGAGGTCTACAATGTGATGAATGTCATCACAGTTATCGCTGCACTTACGGCGGGAAGTGCTTTCCTGATGTGGATTGGTGAGAGAATTACAGAAAACGGTGTCGGAAACGGTATCTCTATTGTGCTGACAATCAATATTCTTTCCCGTATGCCGCAGGATATCACACAGCTCTTTGAGCAGTTTGTGATTGGCAGGTCCATTGCCAAAGGAGTGGTAGCGGCAATCATCATCATTGCAATCATTGTGCTGATGGTTGTACTGGTTATTATCTTAAATGACGGTGTGCGTAAGATTCCTGTACAGTATGCGAAGAAAGTACAGGGCAGAAAGATGGTTGGCGGCCAGACAACGAATATTCCGTTAAAGGTCAACACATCGGGTGTTATTCCGGTCATCTTTGCATCTTCCCTGATGCAGCTGCCTGTGGTAATATGTTCTCTGTTCAGCATCAGCAGTACAGGTGTGTGGGGTGAAATCTTAAAGGGGATGAATTCCAATTATTGGTGTAATCCTCACCAGATGGTCTACTCCATAGGTTTGGTGGTATATGTTGTTTTGGTAATCTTCTTTGCTTACTTCTATACTTCCATTACCTTCAATCCTTTAGAGATTGCTGAGAATATGAAAAAGCAGGGCGGTTTTATACCCGGTATCAGACCGGGCAGACCTACCAGCGACTACCTGACCAAGGTACTCAACTATATTGTATTCATCGGTGCAGTCGGACTTACCATCATCTGTGTGGTGCCGTATTTCTTTAATGGTGTGTTCGGCGCAAGGGTATCATTCAGCGGAACCAGTCTGATCATTATTGTCAGCGTAGTGCTTGAGACGATCAAACAGATTGAATCCCAGATGCTCGTCCGCAATTATAAAGGATTCTTAAACGATTAGTAAATAAACTGGTAGGGACGGCAGGCTAGGCTGGCACGTCCCTTACCTTGCGTTATGACAGGACATTTGACAGGGCACTGAAAAGGGAGGAAAGATTAAAGCAATGAAGATCGTTATGCTGGGTGCACCAGGAGCTGGTAAGGGGACACAGGCTGAGATGCTTGCAGAGAAATATGGTATCCCTCATATCTCCACGGGCGATATTTTTAGAATGAACATTAAAAACGGCACGGAGCTTGGCAAGGAAGCGAAGACGTATATGGACCAGGGACTTTTGGTGCCGGATGAATTGACCGTCAGAATTCTGCTTGACAGAGTGGCGAAGGATGACTGTAAGAACGGATATCTATTAGATGGATTTCCGCGCAATATTCCGCAGGCCAATGTGCTTGAGGAGGCGCTTTCTAAACTGGGTGATAAGATTGATTACGCAATTAATGTGGAAGTGCCGGATGATAATATTATTCGGAGAATGAGCGGCAGACGCGCCTGTCTTGCCTGTGGTGCCACATATCACATCGAACATGTTCCTCCGAAAAAGGAAGGTATCTGCGACAAGTGCGGAGAGGAGCTGGTACTGCGTGATGATGACAGACCGGAAACAGTGGGAAATCGTCTGCAGGTATATAAAGACCAGACACAGCCTTTGATAGAGTTCTATGAAAAGAAGGGTGTGCTCCATAATGTGGACGGCACGAAGAATATGAACGAAGTGTTTGAGGCGATTGTGACAATCCTGGGTTAGATAATAAACTATACCATTATGGTAGACAAATGGACGCATAGATGGAAAATACGGCGTATTGTTTGAAGAGAAAAAGCCTGTTGATGAGTGGGAGAAGAAGGATATAGAAAATGGCTGTCACGATTAAGTCAGAGAGAGAAATAGAATTGATGCGGGAGGCGGGCAGACTGCTGAGTCAGGTCCATGAGAAGCTGGCCGAGATTATCCGGCCGGGAATTTCCACATTGGATATCGATCGGGTTTGTGAGGAGATCATCCGAAGCTATGGCTGTACGCCGAACTTTCTGCACTATCAGGGATATCCGGCATCCGTGTGTGTCTCTGTGAATGAGGAAGTGGTGCATGGGATTCCCAGAAAGGACCATATCCTGCAGGAAGGCGATATTGTCAGTCTGGACACAGGATTGATCTATAAGGGATATCATTCGGACGCAGCAAGGACACATGCGGTGGGACAGATCAGCGCCGAGGCACAGAAGCTGATGGATGTGACGAAGCAGAGTTTCTTTGAAGGCATCAAGATGGCGAGAGCAGGCAGGCATCTGTATGATATATCCAATGCCATTGCGGCCTATGTGAAACCATATGGATATGGAATTGTGAAAGATCTGGTAGGACATGGCATAGGGACCCATCTGCACGAACCGCCGCATATTCCCAATTATGCCGTCAGAAGGCGGGGTATACGTCTGCGGCCTGGGATGACCCTTGCGATTGAACCCATGATCAATATGGGGACGGGCGATGTGGAGTGGCTGGATGATGATTGGACGGTGGTTTCTGCAGATCATTCCCTTTCGGCACATTATGAGAATACTGTGCTCATCACCGAGGGCGAGCCGGAGATACTGACACTTTGTAAATAGAAGAAACAGGAGCAGTCATGGAGGAGAAGATGGTAGGATTACTTGCCATGTCGAAGGCTGGGCATGATAAGGGAGCCTTATATGTCATAATACGAGAAGAGGGCGAATATGTATATGTAGCCGACGGCCGTATCAGAACTTCTGACAGGCCCAAGAAGAAGAATAGAAAGCATGTGCAGATTATTAAGAAGAAACAGATAACGGAACCGGAGAGCGGTTTGGATGACATTATGATCAGGAAAATTATCAAAGAATATCAGGAGGAAAGAAATGTCAAAGGCTGATGTAATCGAAATCGAAGGAACTGTAATTGAGAAACTGCCCAACACCATGTTTCAGGTGGAGCTGGAGAACGGTCATGTCGTGTTAGCGCATATCAGTGGAAAACTGCGCCAGAACTTCATCCGTATCCTGCCCGGCGATAAGGTGACTTTGGAATTATCCCCCTACGATTTGTCCAAGGGCAGAATCATTTGGAGAGACAAGTGATCGAACATAGTTTGATCTCGAGAATTGCAGGCAATTTTCGGCATAGAAGAGTTAGATGATATAGGTTTGGAAAAAGTTGGTTTACCTCTTGCAAAAATGAGGGGTTGATGTTATAATGTAAAACGGTCTTTTTTGAAAGGAGGGTTTGAGATGAAAGTCAGATCATCAGTAAAACCGATTTGCGAAAAGTGCAAGATCATTAAAAGAAAAGGAAAGATCAGAGTAATTTGTGAGAATCCGAAACACAAACAGGTGCAAGGTTAATCCCCGTAATTTTTAATGAAAAGGGGTTCTTGTCCTTGTATATTATGAGCGGCTGCAGAACCGTTCTTTTTCCAGTTGTGGAGAAATGACGGTTATAATATAGATGGAAGAGCCTGAGGGAGATTACTTTTTGATACCAACATTGTGTTTGGAAAGATCGGATACCTGGTCCGATTGGGTAGAACCTACCCCAATCAATTAGTGTCACGTATGGAGCTCATACGAAAAGCATGAAAAAGAGCGGAAAATAAAGGAATAAGGAGTTTCCTTGACCGCTCTACAAAGGAAATGGAGGAAACGTAAATGGCTCGTATTGCAGGTGTTGACTTACCTAGAGAGAAACGTGTGGAGATCGGCTTAACCTATATCTATGGGATTGGCAGAGCAAGCGCGAACAAGATTCTGGCGGCAGCGGATGTAAATCCGGATACCCGTGTCAGAGAGCTGACTGACGATGAGGTAAAGAGACTTGCCGAAATAATCGACAAAGATTATATGGTGGAAGGTGATTTGAGAAGAGAGATAGCTCTTAACATCAAACGTCTTCAGGAAATCGGCTGCTACAGAGGAATCCGTCACAGGAAGGGTCTTCCGGTTCGTGGTCAGAAAACGAAGACCAACGCCAGAACCAGAAAAGGTCCGAAGAGAACCGTGGCGAATAAGAAGAAATAGTCTATACCCTGCATGGCAGGAACTTAGACGGTCACTGAGAAACAGTATAGAATATGAGAAAGTAGGTTAGTTTAGAATGGCTAAAAAAGTTGCAAAGAAAGTAACAAAAAAGCGTGTAAAGAAAAACGTTGAACATGGACAGGCACATATCCAGTCTTCTTTTAACAATACCATCGTTACCTTGACGGATAATGAAGGGAATGCGTTAAGCTGGGCAAGTGCTGGTGGTCTTGGCTTTAGAGGTTCAAGGAAATCTACTCCATATGCGGCACAGATGGCTGCAGAGACAGCGACAAAGGCTGCTCTGATTCATGGTTTAAAGACTGTGGACGTTATGGTGAAAGGTCCTGGTTCAGGCCGTGAGGCGGCAATCCGTGCACTGCAGGCTTGTGGTCTTGAAGTGACCAGCATCCGTGACGTGACACCAGTACCGCATAATGGATGCCGTCCGCCTAAGAGACGCCGCGTTTAATTGTGAAGATAGCTAAAGTTTGGAAGAAGGTCCGGTACTAATTGACCTTTGTGTCAATTAGTACACAGGTACTGTAAACAAAAATCAGAAAGGAGCCAGAATAATGGCAGTAAACAGAGTTCCCGTATTAAAGAGATGCAGATCCCTTGATCTTGATCCGACCTTTTTAGGATATGATAAGAAGTCCAACAGGACATCACCCAGAGCAGGCAAGAAAATCAGTGAGTATGGTCTGCAGTTAAGAGAGAAGCAGAAAGCAAAATTCATCTATGGTGTGCTCGAGAAGCCTTTCAGAAATTATTATGAGAAGGCTGACAGAATGAAAGGCATGACCGGTGAAAACCTGATGATCATGTTGGAGAGCAGACTGGACAGTGTCGTGTTCAGAATGGGCTTTGCCAGAACAAGAAGAGAGGCAAGACAGGTTGTAGGTCATAAGCATTTCTTAGTGAATGGTAAGCCTGTGCAGATTCCCTCTTACTTAGTAAAAGCAGGCGATGTGATTGAAGTGAGAGAAAAAGCAAAGTCTTTACAGAGATATAAAGATATCCTCGAAGTGACAAGCGGCAGACTCGCTCCGGAATGGCTTGAGGTAGACCAGGAGGCGATGAAGGCGACTGTCAAATATCTCCCTACAAGAGAAATGATCGATGTTCCGGTAAATGAAATGCTTATCGTCGAGTTATACTCCAAATAATAGGATAAGAAGAACCTCTAGAGCTTGCGCCAGAGGGCGCTTCGCTAAGAGGTTCTACGAGTTGTTTCACAACTCGTTCTTATCCAAGAGAATTCCCATAGAACGGGAATTCTCTGTATGAAGTTAGTATGATATAAGTGAGATATGATGACGGTGGTATAACAACATGCTCGTAAAGGAGGGTATTTGAGTGTTTGATTTTGAGAGACCCAATATTGAAGTGGTAGAGATCTCGGAAGATAAGAAATACGGCAGATTCGTTGTGGAACCTTTGGAGAGAGGCTACGGTATTACCTTGGGTAATTCTTTGAGAAGAATCATGCTGTCTTCCCTGCCGGGTGTAGCAGTCAGCCAGGTCAAGATCGAGGGCGTCTTACATGAGTTCAGCTCCATTCCCGGCGTCAAGGAAGATGTGACTGAGATCATCATGAACATCAAGAGTCTTGCGATCAAGAATAACAGCGATACCAATGAACCTAAGACAGCATACATCGAGTATGAAGGAGAGGGCATTGTACGTGCATCAGATATTCAGGTAGACCAGGATATTGAGATTTTGAATCCTGATATGGAGATTGCCACTCTGAGCGGTAAAGATACAAAACTGTACATGGAATTAACGATCACAAAGGGCAGAGGCTATGTGAGTTCCGACAAGAATAAGACAGAAGATCTGCCGATTGGGGTAATTGCGATAGATTCTATCTATACCCCGGTGGAGAGAGTAAACGTCACTGTGGAAAATACCCGTGTGGGTCAGATTACAGACTATGATAAGCTGACCTTAGATGTATACACCAACGGAACTTTGATTCCGGATGAGGCAGTCAGCCTGGCGGCCAAGGTGCTGAGTGAGCATTTAAGTCTTTTCATCGATTTGTCTGAAAATGCCAAGACCGCAGAGGTTATGGTGGAGAAGGAAGACGACGAGAAAGAAAAAGTGCTTGAAATGAGCATTGATGAACTGGAGCTGTCAGTTCGTTCTTATAACTGCTTAAAGAGAGCCGGCATCAACACAGTGGAAGAGTTGACGAACAAGACTTCCGAGGACATGATGAAGGTGAGAAACCTTGGTCGTAAGTCTCTTGAGGAAGTGCTTGCGAAGTTAAAAGAGTTAGGCTTACAGCTGAATCCTGCGGACGAAGCGTAAGAGAGAAGCCGGATGGGATAAGTCCAAAGCGCACCTGTGCGGCAGGCTCATAAATGGAACTGATTACACATTCGGTAAGTAAGTCCAAAGCGCGTGGCCGGATGTACCATGACGGGTAACCCCCGATGAGAAAGGAGCCGGATATGGCAAAATACAGAAAGCTGGGCAGAACATCTGACCAGAGAAAAGCGTTACTTAGAAGTCAGGTAACAGCACTTATTTATAATGGAAAGATTGTTACCACAGAGGCGAGAGCGAAGGAAGTACGTAAGCTTGCAGAGCGTCTGATTACACTTGCCATTAAAGAGAGAGACAACTATGAGACCGTTAAGGTTACTGCAAAGGTAGCTCGTAAGGACAAGGATGGTAAGAGAGTAAAACAGATCATCGATAAGAATACAAAGGCAGTACTTTCCGAGACGCACAGAGACAAAGATGGTAAGATTCTGCGCATCGACAATGGTGTGACTGTGACAGTGTATGATGAAGTGGAGAAAGAGATTAAGAAAGATCTTCCTTCCAGATTACATGCCAGAAGACAGATGTTAAAAGTATTATATCCTGTCAAAGAAGTACCTGAGAAAGGTGCAGGCAAAAAGAGAAATACCAAAGACGTTAACCTGGTAGATAAGCTGTTTGATGAGTATGGTCCGAAGTACGCTAACCGTAAGGGCGGTTATACCAGAATCATTAAGATTGGTCCTCGTAAGGGCGATGCAGCGATGGAAGTCGTTCTGGAGTTAGTATAACAGCTGGTTTTGATGGAAATACTGTATAGAGTGAGAGACTTAGGTTTTGCCTGGGTCTCTTTTTTTGATATAGGAAATTTTTCTGTTGTTGTATGAGGAGAATAAAAACATAACATTTGGAGAAAATAAAAAAAGATACAACATTTTATACTAAAATGTTGCATCTTACTACGTTACATATTATATATCGGTGCCTTTGCGATATACTTTAGAGAAATTTTTAAATTTTTAAAGAATTTTATTTAAATATGGATACAATATCCGTCATATCGGACATTTGCGATCGACTACAATTCTATTTTCATATATACATTATCTTTTTCATCTTGCTCTATGCCCAAATATCGTTTTGTAATTCCATAAGAAGAATGATTGTACAGTTCCATCAGCATAGCGGGCGGTGTGCCCTGCTTCCAGGCATGATAGCCGAACGTTTTACGCAGGGAATGACAACTGACATGTTCCTCTAAACCACATGCCTCCGCGGCGGCTTTAATAATACGATAAGCCTGATAGCGGGAGAGAGGTTTTGTTTTGTCACGCGTGCTGGGAAACAGATAGTCTGACGGTCCCTTTTCTGTGCAGACGTTACGATAAGTTGTTAAGGCCTGTTTTTCGGCGGGATTAATTGGTACAATCCGTGTTTTTCCTGTTTTATGTTCTTCCAGGCAGATATGGGTTCTAAAATGCTGCAAATGATCGTCCCATACATGCTGCCACTGCAGTTTGAGAAGATCGCTGATGCGGAAAGCCGTATTTAGCCCCATGACAATCATCACATAATTGCGTGGATTGGGCCGGATATTTACATAATAGTTCTTGAAATTACCAAGGGTCTTTCTGTTTCTGATTGGATTCGTTGTGCTCATGATTTCCTCCTGTGTTTTGCTGATTCGTATGATGTGATTTGGCGGCATCCTGACTTTTTACAAGGCAGGCCTCTTGGATGCAACATTTTAGTATAGAACGTTGCATCAAGATGTGCAAGGCGGCGCCCTCACAGGGGGAAAATGCAAGGAGGCATCTCATGCTTAGAATGACAGTCAACACGGAGGAATATATCCAGATTGGTGATGATATTAAGATTATCTTTCTGGGAGGGAGCAGGAATCATACGAGGGTTATGCTGGATGTGCCGAAAGAGATTAACGTGGTGAGAAGCAGAGCACTCGAAAATCATGCAAAGACATCTGAGGATAAGGCAAAGATTTCTCACTATTATGCGGTTCCCGAATTGGAGGAAAAGTATAGAAAGAAAAGGGTAGTGATGAATGACGGCTTAAAAAATTCTTAGCCAATGGCAAGGTAATAAACCGGAGTAATCCTGGGGACTCCGGATTTATTATAGAAACGAAAACAAAAAAATGGTGGTAAATGGAATTGCCGCCAGCAATCACAAGGAGGTAACAATATGGTAGTAAAACACAATATCACAGCTATGAACTCTAACAGAATGTTAGGATTGACCACAGCATCTCAGGCAAAGTCCACAGAGAAGTTATCTTCCGGTTATAAGATCAACCGCGCGGCAGACGACGCAGCAGGTCTCTCTATTTCCGAGAAGATGAGAAGACAGGTAAGAGGACTTACACAGGCTTCCGCAAACGCACAGGATGGTATCAGTGTTGTACAGACAGCAGAAGGTGCTCTGAATGAAGTGCAGGATATGTTACAGAGAATGAACGAGCTGGCTGTTAAGGGCGAGAACGGTACTTTGACTACGACAGACCGTGCGTCTATCCAGGCTGAAATCAGGCAGTTGATGAGCGAGGTAGACCGTGTACAGAGTACCACTACCTTCAATGAGATGAACCTGTTGGATGGCTCCTTTATCAAGGGTCTGCAGGTTGGTGCAGAGGCTGGTCAGCACATTGATATCAGTATCAATAATATGAGTATGGCTGGTCTGGCTAAGAATGTTGGCAGTAAGCTTTATACCAAGGTTACGTATAACAATCTGACTAAGACAGAGGCTTCTTATGTCTCTACAACCTACAAGGCAGAAACGCTTGGGAATACTAAGCAGCAAGTAATGATTGGTTCGATAGTAAGCGGTGCAACAACTACAACATTCACAACATTGGGGAAAAATACGAAGGGTGATTCTGTATATTCCACCAAGACATTGGACAGTGATATTGCGAATAAAGTTGTGGCTACATTCATGAGATTGACATCAGGCGATGCTACAAAAGTAGCGACCGTCCAGGCATTTAACTCTCTGAATGCTTTCATCAAGGGTGCTCTGTCCTTAGTATCTCAGCAGAGAAGTGATCTCGGTGCTATTCAGAACAGATTAGAGCACACGATTAACAATCTGGATAACATTGTGGAGAATACAACTTCCGCAGAAGCAGCTATCCGCGATACGGATATTGCGACGGAGATGGTACAATACTCCAACAACAACATCTTACAGCAGGCTGGTACATCGATGCTGTCCCAGGCAAATCAGTCCAACCAGCTGGCATTATCCTTACTTGGCTAATACAGCCTGAGGGAATAGAGTTCCAAGTGCTATTAGTAATGTTGTGTAGAGACGGCCGTACCCGAAAGGGGTGCGGCTGTTTCGCGTGTATAAACAATTGAAGGCAGCTTTAACTCAATAGCTGGATTGTTACGTGGTCTTATGCTAATATAAATAGTAAATATAGGATAAGAGGAAAAGAAATGCAAAAGAAGGAATTGAAGAAAAAACTATGTAAAATTGATAATGAAGAAGATCCATTATTTACGATTAAGTTAAGGGATATAGTCATTGATTGCTCAAGCGAAGATATTACTCAAGAATTTTTTTCGATTTTGGATAATAATAATAATAGTATTAAGTTAAGATTTGCCGCCTTTTATGCGATATATATTTATTATCGTAGATATGAACATCATTCGCTATTATTTTCTCTGGTTGATAAATACTCGAATATTTTCAATGAGTTTCAACTAAATGATGTGGTTTTATCACAATATTATAGGCTAAAGTTTTTGGAGACAAATGATGAGTTTGCAATTATAAATGCAATTAAATTTGCAAAACGGGCAGCAGAAAACTTAAATGATAATGCAGGGGTGTTGCAAAATTTTGCAGGAATGGTAGCTTCTGCATTAGAGGCAGGGAGGGAAGAGAGTAAAGAATATCTTATGGAAGCAATACAGTGTATGGATAAAGCTATATTGGTTTTTCATGATTATCCGAAACATTATTGTACAAAGGGAAGACTACTGTCATGGACTGGTGATTATGAATCGGCTAAGAAATATATTCGTAAAGCAATAGATTTGGAGAGCACAGATAGTAGAGATTCCTTGCTGAGAATTTCACAATACAATGACTATTATATCGATATAAAAATGAGAGAATCTTTGGAAAAGCTATCTGCACATTTGCTTGATGCACAAGTAACGATGAATAGAATAAATGAATATACGCAAAAAAATTCTAGTAAAATTTTTGAAAAATTAGATACTATGCAGGCAAGATATTTGGAATTATTGGCCTTTTTTTCAGCTGTAATAGCATTGATACTTACTTCTGTTAATTTGGTAAATAATTATGAGGATTTTAATGCAGTTGCCGGATTAATCATGGTGATGGGCGGGGTTCTCATAATTGGATTCTGTGCATTGCGTTGTTTGATCATTTTTAACAAGGATAATATTAGTTGGAAAAGGTATCTTAGTGTTTTCTGTGTGGCAGTGTTATTGATTGGCTTAGGTTATTGCTTGGGAAATTTTCAATTTTGGAGGTCAATATGGAATATAAAGTAGACAGCATCATATCATCAGGAAATGGGATATGGAATGAAGATGCTTTAATATGTTCTCATAGTATATTTGGCGTAATAGATGGAGTAACTCCTGTTCATAATTTGAAATACCAGGGCTATAATACTTTGACGGAATGGATGGTAAAGAATTTTCTTCATAAGTTTGATGAATTATATATATTAGATGCTGATTATAAATGTATTTGTAAAAATTTTATAGAACGTATGGGGAAAGATAAATATATTGCGGGTTTAGAGGAGTATGATAAACCTTGTTTCACAAGTGCAACAGTCACTATTTTAAATGACAAAATAAAATGTGAGGTGCTTGGTGATAGCTATATTCATATCAAAAAGAAGAATGGAGATTTGGTCGAAATTACAGATGATAGAGTTGATTTATATGCTGGAAAGACAGTGGATGTGATAGAAAATGCAAAGATTAACAATTCTAATACAGAGGAGGCAATTAAGAACCAGAAGATTGAAAACCAGAAGATGATGAATGTTAAGGGAGGGTATTGGGTTGTTGCCTTTAAAGGGAATTTTGAATCTGAATTTATAGTGGCAGAGTTTCCGATAAAAGATATAGATAAGATTTTGATTTGTACAGATGGGTTTCAAAGATTGCAAAAAGAATTTTCGTTGTTGGATATGAAACAAATATTGGATGGAGATATATCTTTAGAGGATGCGTTGAGTATGCTAAGAAATTTTGAAAATGCAAATTTTTTAAAAAAAGGATATCCATGTGTGAAAAAATCAGACGATGCTGCTGCAATTATGATAAAACTTTATTAATTAGAGAAAGCAGGTATTGTGGGCGGCACATAATATGTTGAGCAGCAATATATCAAACGACATATATTGCTGGTGTGATAGGGGAGAATTAATCTCCCCTATTTGACTGTTATGAAATAATATTTTTTAGATGAAATACAATATATGATTGCGTAAAGACAAATGATGTGCTACGCTATCATTAAGCATAAGAAGTTTCTTGTATATCAGTTATTCTATCAGTGCAAACTGTCAATCATTCTGAAAGATTAGAAAATCTATGCTTGTATCCAATATTCAAATACAGGCAGAGATTTTTCGAAGAAAACAGAATTTCAGTGATTGCAGGGTTATCTGAAAAGTTTCTGCCAGAACAGGAGGAACAAATGATAACGCTGAAAGAAGATTTTATGGTGAAAGCATTGCTGTCATCGAAAGAGATTATTTTGAAACAGTTTCTCAGTGATGTACTGGGAATACCGATGGAGGAGATTCGGTCTGTGCGGATAGCGAATCCGTATTTAAGAAAGAGATACCGCAGGCAAAAGCAGGGAATCCTTGATATTTTATTGTGGCTGAATGATGACAGCAAGATTAATATTGAGTTGCAGATTAAGGCACAGAAAGATTGGAAGAAAAGAAATCTGTTTTATTTGGCTAAGATGTATGTTGAGGATTTACAGTCAGGAGAGAGGTACGGCAGGCTTAGTAAGTGTATCTGCATCAGCATCCTGGGGTTTAATCTGACAGATTCTCGGATATGTCATACGATATATCGACTGCGTGACATGGAAGGTAATGATTTTTCAGAACAATGGGAACTACATACAATAGAACTTTGCAAATCGCCGGAGAAGGGGAGCAAGGTTTTTGAGTGGGTAAAATTGTTCAATGCGGAAACGGAGGGGGAATTGGATATGATTTTGGCGGGAATAAAAAGTGAAGGGATTATGGAAGCGATCAGCCAGATGAAACTTTTGAATTTGAAGAAAAGGATACGATATGAATATGAGATGAGGCTTAAGGCAAAGCGTGACCGCTGGGCAGAAGATGATTATATCAGGGAGGAAACGAAGACTGCTATTATTAGAAACATGCTGGCACAGGATATGCCTGTTACACAGATCTGTCAGATAGCAGAGTGCGATGAGGCTTATATGGAAGAGATTAGGAATAAAAATGCTTTATAGAGAAAGCGGATATTGTGGGCGGCACAGGCATCATTAGTGCCGCCCATTACTGTTACCGGCTGGAAAAATCGCACGCAGTCAAACTTTTCTTTTAGAAACGTATCACTGTCCGGCCAGTTTCATCATACTTTATAGCATATCAATCTGTAATAAAAGAGTATGGCTGTAAAGGAGAATGAAGTATGGCGATTGGTTATCTGATGATACAGGCCAGGACGGCTCATGATGCGCTGCCTTTGAGCGGGGTGCAGATTAGAGTTTTGGATGATGAGCAGAATCGGATTTACGAGTTGACGACAGATGAGAGTGGAGAGACGAAAAGCGTTTCCTTAGAGACTGTGGACAAGAGTTATTCACAGAATGAAAATTTTGAGGGTACGCCCTATGTCACTTATAATGTACTTGCACAGGCGCAGGGATTTAATACGCTGTATGTGTCGGATATTCCTATCTTTGATGGAGAATTGGCGGTTCTGCCTCTGTCACTTATACCTATGCAGGAAAATCAGCGGAGCGCGGAGCAGACAGAGATTGTTGTGGGGGCACCTGCGGTGACGATGACGGGACAGCGTAATCAGGATGGGATAGAAGGAGATATGGGCTCCCCCTTCGTACTGCGTCAGGTAGTCATCCCGAATCCGATTACAGTGCATATGGGAACACCGGATGCGGCAGCCTCCAATATACAGGTCTCTTTTCCCGATTATGTCAAAAACGTTGCCAGCAGTGAAATCTATCCAACCTGGCCGGAAGCGGCTCTTCGGGCAAATATTTATGCCATCATTACATTTGCGTTAAACAGAGTATATACCGAATGGTATCGCTCAAAAGGCTATTCTTTTGATATCACGAACAGTACCGCATACGATCAGTATTTCGTTTATGGCAGGCCTATTTATGAATCCATCAGCCGCATTGTAGACCAGATTTTTAATGAATATGTCCGCAGGCAGGGGCAGAATGCGCCTTATTTCACATCTTTCTGTAATGGAACAACGGCGAATTGTGCAGGATTGTCCCAGTGGGGCACAGTCACGCTGGCAAATCAGGGATATACGCCGATTCGGATTTTGCGTTACTACTATCCGGATGATATTGAGATTGCGGAAACGAATGCAATTAGCAACGTGGTTACATCCTATCCGGGAACCCCTCTTAGGGTGGGAAGCACGGGGCTTGATGTGCAGACCATACAGACGTATCTTAACAGAATCCGAAGAAATTACCCGGCGATTCCGGCAATTACCGATGAGACAGGAGTTTTCGGGGATAGTACCAGGGCGGCGGTGACGAAGTTTCAGAGCATTTTTAATCTGACCACAGATGGAATTGTAGGGAAAGCCACATGGTATAAAATTTCTAATCTATATACTGCGGTGACCAGGCTGGCAGAACTAAACAGCGAGGGAAGTACACTTGGTATCGGCACGGTGCCGCCCTCTTCTGTACTCAGACAAGGTTCCAGCGGGCAGGATGTCATCACACTGCAATATCTGCTGGATGTCATATCCGAGTATTATGCAGGGATTCCCAGTCCTGGTCAGGACGGTGTCTTTGGAAGTAAGACGAAAGAGGCGGTGATTGCTTTTCAGAGACAGATGGGGCTTGCCGCCGATGGAGTGGTAGGTCCGGCCACGTGGAATTCCTTATACAAAACCTATCAGGGAATTGGACAGAATGTGCCGCCGTCAAATCCTTCGCCTAATCCGACGCCCAATCCGGGTAATGTGATTGTGTATACGGTGCGTTCGGGAGATACGTTATGGCAGCTTGCCAGGCGTTATGGCACTACAGTGGATGCAATCAAGCAGGAGAATGGGCTTACCAGCGACAATCTGAGTATTGGGCAGGTACTACGGATACCGGTATCTCAGAGTGCAGGATATTTCCTGTATACGGTGCGGCCGGGAGATACCCTTTGGCTTCTTGCCAATCGTTTTGGCACAACGGTAAGTGCCATTCAGAATCTCAATGGTCTTACCAGTGATGCCCTGCGTGTGGGGCAGGTGCTCCGGATTCCGGAGTAGGGTTGACAAATAAAAGCCCGAAGATGCCTGATCGGTGTCTTCGGGCTTTTATTTGCCAGAGTCTCAATCCAGCACTTTCTGAAAATGCTGGTAATCTTTACTGGAGTTCCAGTTGCCTCCCCAGGTGAAGCCGTGTTCGATGAAAAGGCGGTAGCAGAGGTCGTTTTCATCAATCTTGTAAGCAAAATCCTGGCTTCTGTCCGCGTAGATTTCACTGCCTGCGGGGGAGATATAAGTGTTGCCCGCGCCGCCTTTGTTAAAGACCACATAGGGATTGTAGAAAGGGTTAATGTCAATAGCAAGGCCGTAGGCATGTTTGGAGAGGTTTGTGGTGCCGTCTACTACCCGGTAATTGAAGCAGGAAGTGTTATTATCGGCCATAGACGCGGTATCGTCACCGTTGTACTCATCAATCAGGCGGATTTTTTCAATTTGATAATCGTTTCGGTAAAGTTCATAGAAAATCTCCACCATATCTTGTGCAACGGCTTTGTTGCAAATTAGTTCTCCGGTCTGTTCTTCTCCATTAAAATCATGATACAGCAGTCCCACATACTGTAAATCTTCGTAAGGAACTGTGCAGCCGCTTTCGGGATAGGAAATGCCGGTAATTTTTTGCTTGACTGCATCGGTCAAAGGTTCGTAATAAAATCCGGGTTGATAGGTTGTGCGTTCTGGGTGTTCACTCATTTTGGGAGGTTCCTCTGGGTTGTTCTTATCTGTAGTATATGTGGCATTGTTTTCCGGGGTGACAGTGTTATCTGGCGCTGGTACATTGTTTCCTGACATGGAAGCATCCGGAGCTTGGGCATTGTTCTCTGTTGCGGCGATATTGGATGACCGGACATTGTCTGAGGCAGTTGATGGCTCCGGGGCTTCGTCAGTTGTGCTGTAAGCCAGGTCAGGATTATTCTGTGCGTATTCGGCAAGGGTTTCCGAACCCGTCAGGTATTGCGCCAGAAAAGCACAAACCATAATGAAAAGCAGTAAAAAGCCAAAAGGCTTTGCCAATTGCTTTAATAAGACACTTTTGTTAGCTCTATGATGGGTTCCCATATTTGAGGAAACTTTATTGGAAATGTTTTCTGACATATATGTCATAACTCCTTCTGTATTTATAGTCTTCGAATAGTATAGCATACTTTTTCCGGTTCTCCTACCCTGTCTATAACACCAAACCTTGTATTTTCTGGCATAATCTAGTACAATAGGCGTTGGTATCACAGTGGGCAGCGCAGGGACGAACAAAATCATGCCCTTTTGCCGCGTAAACGCTCCGGAATGAGGATGAAAATGGGAATCATAAAGACAGATAAGTTAGTATTTGAATATATAAGACGGGATGAGGAAGGAAATGTGGAGGGCATTACCAGGGCAGTGGATGAGGTGGATTTGGATGTGAAGCAGGGTGACTTTATTGCCATTCTGGGTCATAACGGTTCCGGCAAGTCAACCCTTGCCAAACATATCAACGCCATTCTTTATCCCACAGAGGGCACCGTATGGGTGGACGGTATGGATACCCAGGATGAGAGTAAACTCTGGAACATCCGTCAGGAAGCGGGCATGGTATTCCAGAACCCCGATAACCAGATCATAGGACAGGTAGTGGAAGAAGATGTGGGTTTCGGACCGGAGAATATGGGAGTGCCCACCAAAGAGATCTGGGAGCGGGTGGAGGAGAGTCTGAAGGCGGTGGGGATGTATGAGTACAGGAAACATTCTCCTAATAAGCTTTCCGGGGGACAAAAGCAGAGGGTTTCCATTGCGGGCGTTATTGCAATGCATCCCAAATGCATTATTTTGGATGAACCTACGGCGATGTTAGACCCTAATGGACGTAAAGAGGTGATTCGGGCCGTGCGGGCACTCAATGATGTGGAGGGAATTACAGTCATTTTGATCACACACTATATGGAAGAGATTATACATGCAGACATGGTCTATGTCATGGACAAGGGGCATGTGGCTATGGAGGGGACGCCCAGGGAAATCTTTTCCAGGGTGGAGGAACTTAAAGAACTGCGTCTGGACGTGCCGCAGGTGACACTTTTGGCTTACGAGCTTCAAAAAAGCGGCATGGATTTGCCGGATGGGATTCTGACCATAAAGGAGCTTACGGAAGCACTTGTGACACAATATAAAGGTATCTGCATGTGAAAGCATACTTTCGGGATATATGGAAGAAGATGTTTTAATAAGTAAAATAGGATGACGATAAAGAGACTGCATATAAATACAGACAGGCAGAGGTAATGTGACATGTCTTTGATTTTAGATCATGTAAATTATATATATGGCGGCGATACGGCTTTGGCGGTACATGCTTTAAAGGATATCAATCTGGTGATACCGGATGGACAGTTTATCGGTCTCATCGGGCATACCGGCTCCGGTAAGTCCACCCTGGTGCAGCATTTGAATGGATTGATCAAACCTACAAGCGGCAGTATCTATTTCAACGGAGAAGATATTCACGCCGAAGATTATGATAAGAAGAAACTGCGCAGTAAGGTTGGGTTGGTATTTCAGTATCCGGAGCATCAGCTTTTTGAAATCGACGTCTTTAAAGATGTTTGCTTTGGTCCAAAGAATCTTGGCCTTTCCAAACAGGAGACAGAGCTGCGTGCCTATGCGGCCCTAAAACAGGTAGGACTCGAAGACGCCTATTTTTATCAGTCGCCTTTCGATCTTTCGGGCGGACAAAAGCGCCGGGTGGCCATTGCGGGTGTGCTGGCCATGAAACCGGAAATACTGATTCTGGATGAACCTACGGCGGGGCTTGATCCCAAAGGCAGGGATGAGATCTTGGACCAGATCGCCAAACTGAAGCAGGAGACAGGCATCACAGTCATCCTAGTCTCTCACAGTATGGAGGATATAGCCAAGTATGTGGAGCGGATTATTGTCATGAACCAGGGCAGTGTGCTCTATGATGATGTGCCAAGAGAGGTTTTTAAATACTATAAAGAGTTGGAACAGGTGGGACTTGCGGCCCCGCAGGTGACTTATATCATGCAGGCACTTGCCGAAAGGGGGATGCCTGTGCGCACGGATGTGACCACCATTGAGGAGGCAAAGCGGGAAATCTGCAGTAAACTGCGAATTGCTTTGCAGCCATGAATCGGTAATAAGTGATAGGGAGACACGTATGATACGAGATATTACATTGGGCCAGTATTATCAGGCGGATTCCGTCATTCATAAACTGGACCCGCGGGTAAAATTGACGGCCACACTGGGATTTATCATTTCCTTGTTTGTGGTGCAGACCTGGATTGGGTATGTGGCGGCGGCTGTGTTTCTGGCAGTGGTGATCAAACTCTCCAAGGTGCCTTTCAAATATATGGTTAAGGGTATGAAGGCGATCGTCTTTATTCTGATGATCACAGTGGTGTTTAATCTCTTTCTGACGCCGGGGGAACCTTTGGTGACGTTTTGGAAGCTTACGATTACCAAAGAGGGCGCAAGGATTGCCGGGATGATGGCAGTGCGCTTGTCGTTCCTGATCGTAGGTTCCTCTGTGATGACGCTGACGACCACGCCCAACAGTCTGACGGACGGCATGGAGAAACTGATGCGGCCCCTAAAGGTTTTTAAGGTGCCGGTGCATGAGGTGGCCATGATGATGTCTATTGCGCTCCGGTTTATTCCCATTTTATTGGAAGAGACGGATAAGATTATGAAGGCGCAGATCGCGAGAGGCGCAGATTTTGAGAGTGGGAATCTGATCAAAAAGGCGAAAGCCATGGTGCCTCTTTTAGTACCGCTGTTCATATCGGCATTCCGCAGGGCCAACGACCTGGCCATGGCTATGGAGGCGAGATGCTATCGCGGCGGGGAGAATCGGACCAAGATGAAGCCGCTCCAATATAAGGGCAGGGACCGGATTGCCTACGGTGTGCTTATTGTGTATTTTGCAGGCTGCGTTTTGATTCGGATATATTTGTGAGCCGCAAGGAGAGGGAGCGGTGCAAAATGAAAGATTTGCGGTTTGGCGTTAATGTAAATGCTCCGGAATGGGGATTCAGATGAAGAGAGTCATGTTGACAGTGGCCTACGACGGCACAAATTATAGAGGATGGCAGTTGCAGCCAAAGGGTGAGACCATAGAGCGTGTGCTAAATTGTTGTCTTAGTGAACTGACCGGGGAAGAGATTATGGTAATCGGCGCAAGCCGCACAGATGCCGGCGTACATGCCAAAGGAAATATTGCGGTGTTTGATACCGAGAGCCGGATTCCGGGGGATAAGTTTTCCTATGCGCTCAACCAGAGACTGCCGGAAGATATCCGCATCTGCGGTTCCAGAGAGGTATCTTTGGACTTTCACCCAAGGCATTGTAAAAGCCGCAAGACTTATGAGTACCGGATTTACTGCGCGCCCTTTCCGATGCCTGTCAAAAGGCTGTATTCCTATTTTACCTATGTGCCGCTGAATGTTGACCTGATGAGTCAAGCCGCGGCATATCTGGTGGGGGAGCATGACTTTAAGAGTTTCTGCAGTGTGCAGACCCAGGCCCTCACAACGGTGCGCCAGGTGGATGCTGTCCAGGTATACACAGAAGGGGAGGAGATTGTGATCCGCGTGTCCGGCAGAGGATTTCTATACAATATGGTGCGGATTATGGCGGGCACCCTTATGGAAGTGGGCAGAGGCCGGATGGAGCCTGAGAAGGTGAAAGAGATTCTGGCGGACAGGGACAGACAGACGGCGGGACCTACGGCACCGGCCTGCGGCCTGACACTGATTGGCTATGAGTTTCTGACGGAGGAAGGGAATGATTAGGAAAGCGGATAAGATGAGAAATCATATCAGAGAAAATCTTTGGCTCTATCTCTTTACAGCGATCACTGCTTTTCTTATGTTTGCCAGTATCATATGGGTGTATCATGTGAAAGTGCTGAATGCGCCCAAGGTTTATTCCGACGGATTCGGGTATTATCTGTATCTGCCGGCTGTTATCCATGGCGATTTTTCTTTTGGGTTTATCGAAGGGTGGGAGCACCCTTTTGACCTGATGGAAGTGGACGGCGGAAAGATTGATAAATATCCGGTGGGCGTGGCCATTATGGAGAGTCCCTTTTTCTTTCTGGCACATGGGCTCTGCCTGTTAAAAGACGCGCTCACAGGCAGCATGTCTGCCACGGGATATTCTAATCTCTATCAATATTTGGTGCTGTTTGGCGGCGTTCTGTATTGGGTGGCGGGCACCGTTTTATTAGATAAACTGCTGGAACGATATCTGGGATTTTCTAAAAAGGCATCGCTGCTTGCCTGTATCGTGATCACCTACGGAACCAACCTGTTTCATTATGCATCCTATGATGCCTGCTTTTCCCATGTTTATTCGTACTTTCTGTTCAACCTGTTTCTCTTTTATCTGTGCTGGTATGAGGGGCGGGAAGCAGAGGGAAAGAACAGACTGTTTCATACCTGTGTCTTTGGTTTCATCGCCGGGCTCATTTTCATGTGCCGCAATACCAATATCGTGTTCGTTGTGACCTATGTTTTCTATGGCGTCAGAAACTGGGAGACATGGAAAGAGCGGTTTAAAGTGATTTTAAGACCGGCGCGGGCAGTACCTATTGTATTGACTGGAATAGTCACTTTATTCCCGCAGCTGCTTTACTGGCATGAGGCTACAGGCCATTGGTTTGTGTATTCCTATGGCGCTAACGAACCCTTTTATTGGCTGGCGCCGCAGATTGGGAATTTCCTGTTCAGTGTGCGCAAGGGACTGTTCTTTTGGAGCCCGGTACTGCTTCTGGCCATTGTAGGAATATTCCTATCCTATAAGAAGCGCAGGCAGCTGTATATGGGACTGGTTATATTTCTGGTATTGATCGTTTATATTTCCAGTGCCTGGTGGAGTTGGTATTATGGCGGGTCATTCGGCCAGAGGGTGGCGGTTGATTTCATGTGCCTGTTTGCTGTTTTTACTGCCAGTGTATTTGACCAATTGGAGAATAAGAGAAAGCAGGGAGACGGCAGAGGAAAACTGCTCTCAGGTCTGGCGTATGGTTATTGCGGTATCTGTATCCTGTGGAATTTTTGGTGCATGATAGCATACTGGTACAGGGTGCTTCCCTCTGACGGCTCGGACTGGAATACGATTCAGAATATTATAGGAATGATACGGTAGCGGAATGGAAGAGCCAGTTGAAAATCACCCAAAATCACCCAAATTCATGCTAAAAAGCTGTTGACACGCGCGGGAGCGTATAATATAATAAATAACTGTGACAATGCATAAAAATGTCAAGCCAAAGCCCCGGCGAAGACATTTTATAATAAGTAAAAGAAGTACAAACTGCCGTAAGGAGAGATCAGAAGTGTGGCCGGACATCTGCATGGAGATTTCAACGCATGGCACAGACAGTCGAGAGACGATCAGTTACTATGGAGGTAATATCATGAAAACTTTTATGGCGAGTCCAGCTACAATCGACAGAAAATGGTATGTAGTTGATGCGACAGATATGACATTGGGACGCTTGGCATCTGAGGTTGCCAAAGTGCTTAGAGGTAAGCACAAACCCATCTTTACCCCCCACATGGATACAGGCGATTATGTGATCATTGTCAATGCGGAGAAGGTGAAGGTTACAGGTAAGAAATTAGACCAGAAGATTTATTATCATCACTCCGATTATGTGGGCGGCATGAAAGAAACTACCCTGAGAGAGATGTTGCAGAAGCACCCTGAGAGAGTTGTAGAACATGCGGTCAAAGGTATGCTTCCCAAAGGACCTTTAGGAAGACAGATGTATACCAAACTTCATGTGTATGTAGGTCCTGAACACAAACAGGCTGCACAGAAACCGGAAGTGTTAACATTTTAAGAAAGGGATAAAGAATCATGGCTAAAGCAGATAAATCAGCAAAGTATTATGGAACTGGCAGAAGAAAAAAATCGATTGCCAGAGTATATTTAGTACCCGGTAAGGGCGAGATTACGATTAATAAGAGAAGCATTGATGATTACTTTGGGTTAGAGACCCTGAAAGTTATCGTTCGCCAGCCTCTGGCAGCAACAGACACCGTTGATAAGTTCGATGTGCGTGTTACGGTAAAGGGCGGCGGATATACAGGTCAGGCAGGCGCTGTGAGACACGGCATCGCAAGAGCACTGCTTCAGGCAGACCCTGATTACAGACCCACACTGAAGAAGGCAGGTTATCTGACAAGAGACCCTCGTATGAAAGAGAGAAAGAAATACGGTCTCAAAGCGGCGAGACGTGCGCCTCAGTTCTCCAAGCGTTAAGGAATTATTTATATGCAATATAAAACCCTTGAAAAAGTTGTTCTTTTCAAGGGTTTTATAATATTTTTGTTGATTTTTATGATATAATTGCATATAATAAAAACAGATAGGAAACTATCTTTGGAGAGTTCCTGCCAGATAGTGGAAGATTTTAAACTCGGGAGAGTTCCTGCCAGATAGTGGAAGATTTTAAACTCGTAGGGAGCAGTAATGCTCCCTCATTTTTTAGAAAGGGATGGAATGGAAGAATTTAAACTGTATAGTGTGTCAGACGAATATATAGATTATTTGCGGGCTATATTTCCGAATGTATATTCAAACAAAGAAATAACGAGGGTTCATACCCGAAAGTACGTTGGTATCGTGTTACGTTTGGAAAATTACCATTATTACATACCGATGTCTTCACCAAAAGAATCGGATTACCAAATTGCCGGTGAGAAAAAGGTTATTAAAAAGAGTATTGTCCCGATTATACGGATTGTGGTGAAAAATTCAAGAGGACAAAAGGAATTAAAAGGGACTCTGCGAATCAGTCATATGATACCAGTCCCACCATCAGAACTGCAGCTTTATGATATCGAAAATGAGCCAGACGATACATATAAAGATTTGGTGCAGAATGAAATGATATTTATTCGTAAAAACCAGGATAAAATTCTTGCTAATGCAAAATTGTTATATAAGCAAAAAATAGAAAACGACTTATCGGCAGGATATGTGAAAGCGGCATTAGAGTATAAAGCTTTAGAGAAACTATGCAGTGATTTTATAAGTGAAAAGAAATAAGAAAAACAATGTGGAATTGTTAGAGAATGTTTGGGTAAGTGACAGGTAACTGACAAATTGCCTGAAAATGCCGTATTCTGGGCGTTCGAAACTATCCAAGAGATAGGAAATTGCATATTTTATTGCATGGTAAACCCACAAACATCGTGTTTGTGGGTTTTTTTAAGTGATAACTGTGGTAAACTTATATAGTCAACTATATATGCTACAGAATGAAATGAGGAGAGAAGTATAGTGCCAGAGATATCGTTGTTTTATGGAATCGGGGTTACAATGTTTTATGATAACCATAATCCTCCACATTTCCATGCGGAATATAATGGAAATAAGGCGATTATTGAAATCGATGCAGCAAGGTGTATAAAAGGTGCATTGCCATCCCGGCAACTCAAATTGATTTTAGCATGGTGTGTTTTACATCAGGATGAACTGATGCAGAATTGGGAATTATCAAAGGATGGAAAACCGATGAACCGAATCAACCCGTTAGTTTAAAAGTGAGGTGATCATTATGTTTCCGAAGGTTGTGCAGGTAATACCAATGGAAAATTATTCGGTATATGTATACTTTGAAGATGGTAAAATCGTATGTTATGATATGATTCAAATGATTGAGAAAGAGGTATTTCGTCCATTGAAAAATATCACTGTTTTTAAAGAGGCCTGTACAGTGATGAATGATACATTGGCATGGGATATCGAGGGAAACCGAGATAATACGAAGTGTTTGGATATTGCCCCAGATACACTGTATGATTTACCGATGGAGGCAGAAAGGATAGAATAATATATGGTTTGGAGTCAGTATGCGCACATATGAGCGTATATGGGTAACGAAAACGTAACTGAAAAACAGTTTAGAAATAGCGTATTTACTCTGCAGGTTCTTCCTGCGGAGTTTTCTGGTCTATTAACATTTTAGGTTGCTTGGGTTATAATATATTTTAACCTTATATAGATTCATAATGGAGGTGCTGTTATGTGTGATGTGAAAAAGTATGAAAAGATCTATGAAGATATAAAAACGCTCCAGCCGGAAGACACTTTACAGCTTGTATTGGAAGCTGAAACGGAAGAACAAAGAAGCTTCTATGAAATGGTGGGTGATTTTCTCCTGCAAAAGAAACAACGGCAGGTAATGGAAAGGAATCTTTTCTAATGAAGAAATATATTTTGATAGCAGGTGTTAACGGAGCCGGAAAATCGACTTTATACCAATCATTGCAAAGCCTTCATGACATGCCGAGAGTGAATACAGACGAGTGTAACTCACACGAAACTTACAAATGGGTAGAAACTTCCAGAAGAGGTAAAATAGTATTTAAGCTGGATAAATGACAACCCTAATTCCCATCAACATTCCGATATTCCGAAGGACTAACCCCCACAAGCTTCTTAAACATGGAAGAAAAATACGTAGCATCATGATACCCCACCATTTCCGAAATGGCATAGATATAGATATCCGTACCGCGCAGCAGTTCCTTTGCCCTGTTAATGCGAAACTGGTTGATATAGTCGGTCAGGGAGATGCCGGCGGCTTTTTTGAAGGTCCGGCTTAAGTGGGAGGCGGATATATGGAGAGCATCTGCAATCATCTCTAAGGACAGGTCGTCGGCAATGTTTTCCGCAATGTATTTCCGTGCCTTTTCCGCAAGCTGTCCCTGCATACCGGCAGCGTCTTTTAGACTGAGCTTTAAGGTATGGAACATTTCTGTAACGGCTTTCTCCAAGGTAAAGATATCATTGGCCAGGCGGATGGTATTCAGATATTCCGCGGGCAGGGATGCCAGCTCTGTCATGGTGTCTACATCTGCAAAACGGCTTTCGTAGTCAAGCTTTGCCCGATTTTTGATGGTGATGCGGGAGCAGATGTAATAGAGTTGGGCACAGATGGTCTTCACGTCCTGTGCATTGACAAAATTTTGCTTAAACTTCGCAAACAGGTTCATCAGCAGGGTTTCCGCATCCCCGAACTGCCAGTCTAAGAGCAGACTTTCGAACTGGAACAAATCCAGGGAATTCTCGGCGGTCAGATCGCAGTCTTCGTTCAATTCTTCGGAAAAAAAGGAAACATTATTTTCTGCATAGAAATTTAGGGTCAGCGCACGGATGGCTTCCGTTACAGCCTGCCGGAACGTGGCGGGCGTATCGTGGAAGCGGCTGATGCCCACAGAGATTTCACGGGAATCTAGCATTCTTGTAATGGCCTCGATCTCACAGCAGTTCTTTAGGACAACTTCCGGGTCATTGTAAAAATAAATGGTTATGATCAGATTGTTATAGCGATAGCAGTAGGCGTTTTTCTTTTCATCGATAATGATTTTCTTTAAGGAGCGGATATCCTCGTGGTAGGGAATCAGCCGAAACGCCGCAATATAGTAGCTTTGCAGGGAGAGGCCATATTGGCGCAGTTTTTCCGCAAACTGGGGCTGGTAGGGGTGGTCGGTCATCTCCAATAAGAATTGTTCTTTCAAAAAGGCCGTCTTTTCCCTGGCGATACTGTCTGTGTGCTTGGAGGTGACAATCTGATTCTGGGCGGTCTGTACCGCTTCGAACAGTTCCTTCTTATTGGTGGGCTTCAGGATGAAAGCGGATACGTTATAGCGGATGGCGGTCTTGGCGTATTCAAAATCCGCATAGCCGGTCAGCAGGATGACTTTCTTTTCGGGACAGTTTTCAAATACGTATTTTGCTACGTAAAGTCCGTCCGCCTCGGGCATCTTGATGTCCGTTATGATGATATCGGCGTCGTGCTGCTTTAAAAAGGCAATGGCTTCTAAGCCGTCACTGGCAGTGCCGGCCACTTCACAGTCTATAGAATTCCAGTTCATAAATTCGGCGATTCCTTTACGCATGGTGGATTCGTCATCTACAATTAAAAGTTTGAAGGTCATATCGTATTCTCCATTCTTGGAAGCCGGAAAGAGATTGTGGTACATAAATTGGGAACACTTTCTATTTTAATCCGGGCTTTCTCTCCGAAGAGCAGTTCCAGTCGTTTATCCAGATTTCTCAAGCCTATATGGGTGTGTGAATCCTCAGCAGAAGAGGAAATGGTGCGCACATCCGGAATCTCGGCAAAGCCGATGCCGTTATCAATGATGGCAATCTCCATTTCCGGTTCCGGACAGTCTGGGGGTGTGAGGGGTACGATCTGTATGATCAGTTTTCCTTTTCCCTTCTTGGGTTCTAAGCCGTGGACTATGGCATTTTCCACAAGCGGCTGAATGCAGAAGCAGGGCACTTTGCATTTCATCAGTTCTTCGGGAATCCGTATGACGCAGTCGATACGGTCCTCAAAGCGGCACTGTTGCAGATAAATATAAAATTTCACATAATCCATTTCTTTTTCCAGTTCTATAAAATCTGTTTCTTTTGACAGGGTGTTTGCCTTTAAGAGTTCCCCCAGAGAAATCGCCATCTGGTAGAGTTCTTCATTGTGGATGATCTGGGCTTTCCAGGCGATGGTGTTGAGCACATTGAAGAGAAAATGAGGATTCATCTGGGACTGCAGGGCCCGGATTTCGGCGTTTTTGAGCAACAGCTGTTTCTGAAAATTATCGGTATAATAAATGTCAAGCTGCTTTAGCATCCGGTTAAAGGAATCTGCCCATATTTTGAACTCATGATACATTTTCATAGGCGGAAGCTTGGAACTTGTACCGGCGGAAATCTGGTTGATATGGTAGATCATCCGCTTGATCGGTGCAGTGATCATCTGGCTGATTAAGATCGCCGCGGCAAGGGCGATCAATATGGTAAGGACCAGAAACAGCAGGTAGGTTTCCAGCGTACTGTTTAAATCTTTCAGCAGCAGGTCTTTGGGCGCGATGACGGCGGAAGTGAGCCCTAAACCGGAAAGGCGCTCCGAGGCCGCAAAATAGTGTTCTCCCTTAAGGACTTCTTCATGAAAGGCAGTGGGATGGGAGGTATAGGAGGCGGAGCGGGCGGCCAGTTCAAGGCACTCCTCTTTCAGTTCCTCATTTGACACAAGTGTCATTTCTTCATTATAAAGGCTGATGAACCAGGCCGGATCAAGTCCCTCTACACAGTATTTCATCCATTTTGGCCGGTTGATTTTAATAAAGAAGGTTCCCATATAATGACCACTGTTGCCGTTAAACAGGTTGCGGATAAAGTAAATGCTGTTATCGTCAAAGGGCAGTACACGGCACATGA
>CAJUFU010000035.1 GCA_910585555.1 uncultured Lachnospiraceae bacterium | reverse complement strand
CGTTGTTCTCATCCAGCACATAGGCGATGCCGCCGCTCATGCCCGCCGCAAAGTTCTTGCCCACGGAGCCGATCACCACCACACGTCCTCCGGTCATGTACTCGCAGCCGTGATCGCCCACACCTTCCACCACCGCAATAGCGCCGGAATTACGCACACAGAACCGCTCACCCGCCACACCGTTGATAAAGGCCTTGCCGGAGGTAGCGCCGTAAAGAGACACGTTCCCGATAATGATATTTGCATCCTGTCTAAATGTCGAGCCCTTCGGGGGATAGACAATCAGCTTGCCGCCGGATAACCCTTTGCCAAAGTAGTCGTTGGAGTCCCCTACCAGTTCCAGGGTCAGCCCTTTGGGAATAAATGCGCCGAAGCTCTGGCCGCCGGACCCCTTACATAAGATATGGTAGGTATCCTCCTCCAGTGTATCCCCGAATCTTCTGGTAATCTCAGAGCCGAAGATTGTGCCGAAGGTACGGTCCGTGTTGGAGACATCCACCTCCAGACTGCGCTTCTGTCCGGTCTCCAAAGCCTTGGAAAGCTGTTTTAAGAGCACCTTTTCATCCAACGTCCTCTCCAGATGGAAGTCGTACACCTGTTTGGGGTCAAAGATACACTTTTCCTTGCTCCCCTCATAAGGATTGCTCAGAATCAAATGCAAATCTACTTTGCGCTGGCGGTCCGTCAGGTTTTCCTTTATCTTCAAAAGCTCTGTCCTGCCCACCAGCTCATCCACCCTGCGCACCCCCAGCTTCGCCATGTATTCCCGCAGTTCCTGGGCAATAAATCTCATAAAGTTCTCCACATACTCCGGCTTTCCCGTAAAACGCTTACGCAGTTCCGGATTCTGGGTAGCCACACCCACCGGGCAGGTATCCAGATTGCAGACCCGCATCATCACACACCCCATGGTCACCAACGGCGCCGTGGCAAATCCAAACTCTTCCGCACCCAGGATTGCCGCGATGGCCACATCCCTGCCGCTCATCAGCTTACCGTCCGTCTCAATCCGGACTTTGTTGCGCAGACCGTTCTGAATCAGGGTCTGATGGGTCTCCGCCAGTCCCAGTTCCCAGGGAAGTCCAGCGTTATGAATGGAATTGCGGGGTGCCGCGCCAGTACCGCCGTCATAACCGCTCACCAGAATAACCTGAGCGCCCGCCTTGGCAACCCCTGCCGCCACAGTGCCCACACCGGCTTCAGATACCAGCTTCACCGAAATCCTGGCCTTGGTGTTGGCATTCTTTAAATCATAAATCAGCTGCGCCAAATCCTCAATGGAATAGATATCGTGATGGGGCGGCGGAGAAATCAGCCCCACACCCGGCGTGGAGTGTCTGGTCTTTGCAATCCACGGGTATACCTTGCCGCCGGGCAGATGTCCGCCCTCGCCAGGTTTCGCTCCCTGGGCCATCTTAATCTGAATCTCCTGGGCGCTGTTTAGATATTCACTGGTCACGCCGAACCGCCCGCTGGCCACCTGCTTGATGGCGGAACAGCGGTTTAAGCCGTCGGCGCCTATGGTCAATCTTTCTTTATCTTCCCCGCCCTCACCGGAGTTAGACTTACCATGGAGACGGTTCATGGCAATGGCCATGGTCTCATGCGCCTCCTTGGAGATGGAACCATAGGACATGGCACCGGTCTTGAACCTTGTGACAATGGTGTCAATACTCTCCACTTCCTCTATGGGCACGGGTTTCTTGGCATAATTAAAGTCCATCAGGCCCCGCAGGTTCTTGATATGCTCCTCATTATTGACCGCTTTGGTATATTGTTTAAATAATGCATAGTCACCCCGTCTGGTTGACTGCTGTAGTAAATGAATGGTCTCCGGATTGTAGAGGTGTTCATCCGCACCGCTCCTCATCTGGTGATGTCCTATGCTGTCCAGCGTTGTATCTGTAGATAGACCGAGTGGGTCAAAAGCCATAGTATGCAGGGTATCTACCTCTTCCTCGATATCTTTCAGGGTAATTCCGCCCACACGGCACACCGTGTTGGTAAAGTATTTATTGATCACCTCTTTGTCAATCCCGATGGCTTCAAAAATCTTGGAGCCCTGGTAGGATTGAATCGTAGAGATGCCCATCTTGGAAGCAATCTTTACGATACCATGTAAGATGGCACTGTTGTAATCATCCACTGCAGCATAATAATCCTTATCCAGCATATGATTATCAATCAACTCCTTGATGCTCTCCTGGGCCAGATAGGGGTTGATCGCCGAAGCGCCGAATCCCAGCAGGGTTGCAAAATGGTGCACCTCCCGGGGTTCTGCAGATTCTAAGAGAATATCCACACTGGTCCTCTTCTTGGTGCTGACCAGATGCTGCTGTAAGGCTGATACCGCCAACAGCGAAGGAATCGCTACCCGGTTCTCATCCACGCCTCTGTCTGAGAGAATAATGATATTCACCCCGTCGCGGTAAGCTCTGTCCACTTCCACAAACAGCCTTTCAATAGCCTTTTCCAACCTGGTATTCTTATAATACGTGATGGGCACCACCTCGACTTTAAAGCCCTCGGCCTTCATGGTCTTAATCTTCAAGAGATCTGTGCTGGTCAGGATGGGATTATGTACCCTGAGCATATTACAGTTTTCCGGCATCTCCTCCAACAGGTTGCCGTCCTGCCCCAAATAGACCGTGGTGGAAGTGACCACTTCCTCTCGGATTGCGTCTATGGGCGGATTTGTCACCTGTGCAAAGAGCTGCTTGAAATAGTGGAACAAGGGATGATGGGCCCTGGAAAGCACCGGAATCGGCGTATCCACACCCATGGCCGCAATGGCCTCCGCTCCATTTCTGGCCATGGGCAGAATGCTGGTCTTCAAATCCTCATAGGTATAGCCGAATGCCTTCTGCATACGTTGTCTCTCTTCATAGGTAAATTCCGGCACCCGCTGGTTGGGGATTTTCAACTCTTTTAACGTCACTAACTTACTGTCTAACCACTCACCATAAGGCTGCGCGGAAGCATATTTTTCTTTCAGCTCGTCATCATCGATCACCCGGCCCTGCACCGTATCCACCAGAAGCATCTTACCGGGATGCAGTCTCTCCTTCATGACAATCTTAGCGGGGTCTATATCCAGCACCCCCACCTCCGAGGAGAGAATCAAGGTATCATCATTCGTGATCATATAGCGGGAAGGCCGTAGACCATTCCGGTCAAGCACTGCTCCCATCATGTCTCCGTCGCAAAAAAGAATAGATGCCGGCCCGTCCCAGGGCTCCATCATCGTCGCATAGTACTGATAGAAGTCCTTTTTCTTCTGGGACATGGTCTTGTTGTTCTCCCAGGGCTCCGGAATCGTGATCATCACGGCAAGCGGCAGCGGCATACCGCTCATCACCAGAAATTCCAGCGTGTTATCAAGCATGGCAGAATCGGAACCGGAAGCGTTGATGGCCGGCAGAATCTTATGCATCTGCCCCTGCAGGTGCACGGACTCCATGTTCTCCTCCCTGGCCTGCATCTTATCCGCATTGCCGCGGATGGTATTGATTTCTCCGTTATGCACTATAAACCGGTTTGGATGTGCCCGCTCCCAGCTGGGATTGGTATTGGTGGAAAAACGGGAGTGCACCATAGCGATGGCCGACTCATAATCTTTATCCTGCAAATCGGCAAAGAAGGTACGCAGCTGTCCCACCAGGAACATACCTTTATACACAATCGTCCTGCTGGACAGACTGACCACATAAGTCACATCCGTTGACTGTTCAAAGGTACGTCTTAAGATGTACAGTTTCCTGTCAAAGTCAAGGCCCTTTTCCACATTAGCCGGCTTCTTAATAAACGCCTGCATTATACAAGGCATACACTCCACCGCTTTATGCCCTAACACGGAAGGCACCGTGGGCACATTGCGCCAGCCTAAGAACTGTAACCCTTCCTTTTCTGCAATAATCTCAAACATCTTCTTGGCCTGGTTACGCTGTAATTCATCCTGGGGAAAGAAAAAGGTTCCCACGCCATACTCTCTCTCCCCGCCAATATCAAATCCCAGGCCCTTCGTTACTTTCAACATGAACTTATGGGGCATCTGCGTAAGGATACCTACACCGTCGCCAGTCTCCCCTTCCGCGTCCTTACCCGCCCTGTGCTCCAGATTCTCCACAATCTTCAGCGCATTTTCCACGATGGCACGGCTCTTTTTGCCCTTGATATTGACACAAGCGCCGATGCCACAGTTGTCATGTTCAAATGCCGCCCGGTAAAGCGGGGACTGCGGGATGGTTATTTTTACATCAAACATATGCTACCTCCATTATCTAAAAAAAGAACGCAAAGAAGGCATCTAGCGCTCCTTTGCGTTCTACATGTATACAATAATACACCCACTTAAGAAAATTGTAAATAAAGACTTTTTATGAAATTGTCAGATTATTAGACAATTCTTTATAATCAGACCATATTTTCAGACTTTTTAAGCAACTATTCTCTCAGATTTCCTTTTTCAATATTTTTGCGGATTATCTCGTCCGTTATCTCAAACAATTTTTCCGAACCCAGCTTCGTCTTTCCCTGCCTTTTATAAACCTGCCCGGCCGTGACCTGGTGCTCAAGCCAGTCACCTCCGTTGTTACTGTCATTTAACAGAAGCGGTTGGAGATTATCTATGGCATGTACAAATTTTGATTCGGCCGTTTCGTAAGCCTCGAACTCATCAAAAAGGGCCGTAAATTCCACCTTTTGTTCTTCCGGCAGAATAGAAAATATCCTTTCTTTCGCCGCATCCTCCCTGGCTTTCTGGGTTTTCAATCCTTCCTCGTCATAAGCATAGGTGTCCCCGGCATCAATCTCAACAATGTCGTGAAGCAGACACATTAACATGACTTTGGCAATGTCTACTTCTTCATTTGCATATTCTCTCAGAAGATATGCCATGACCGCCATATGCCAGGAATGTTCCGCATCGTTTTCATTTCTGCCGTGGGATGATAAATGGGTCTGCCGAAATATATTTTTTACCTTGTCAATTTCCAGTGCGAATGCAAGCTGACTTTTTAAACGTTCCTCCATAACAATCTCCCTCTGAGCAATTAAAAACTGTTGAATTGATAAAGAGCATTTGCAGTATTAGCTAAATCGCTTATATGTTCGTTACACCATTCTAATTCTTTAATAAGAAGTTCCTTTTTTCTTCTTGTGTCAATATTATGCAAATTTCGGATGTACTTTATGTCTATCCGATAAACTTCTAATGGTAACTGTGTCATGAAAATCTCCTATAAAATATTTCAGGAACTATGTTTCCATAGTCCCTGAATGTAGTGTCACCGCAGCGACACTAACGCTTTTTAAACGTCCACTTATTGGCAGGACTCTCCTTTAATAGTATTCTACCAAATAAAATTTTCTTGTCAATAATCTTTCAAATTTTCCTAAAATTTTGTGAGGAATGAAAACCAATTTCCGACGGACTAATCCAAAGCTATCTTGTGAAACAAGACAGTCTGCTCTTTCATCGATATTTTCCCTACCTGATAGCCATATGCGGTAAGTTCGCTTTTATATTTTAAGAAGGAATGGTCTATTGGTATCCCGGCGATATTCTCTATTTCTTCAAAAGTAAGCTTGAAAGACTGGCTCCCGTTTCCCTGCACATATTCCCATAATGAATTGTATTTACTCATTGTCTTTTCCTCCAAAACCTGCATTTCCATTTTTGATATCCCTTGACACAAAGCAAAATCACCAAATAGATGATCAGTACATCTATCAGAAATCCTATGGGATTAACATGCATTGAGTCAAAAGGACTCTTACCAATTTTCGTATCATATACCGCTAGAAACGACATGGGAAACCCTATTTGATATTGAAAATCATTCGTCACCTCAAAAGGTAAGAAATAAGCCAGAACGATCTCGAACCACAATGCCGCATTCAGTATTTTCCAATTTACTTTTTCCATAACGTCTCCCCGGCCTTTTAAGAACTGTTACATAGGTTTCAGGTTTTTGTTCAGTCTGTCCACCATCCAGGCAATTCGTTTTTTTCGCCCGTCATCTGTTTTGGCGTCTAAATATGCTTTCGTGTAAGTTTTCTTTACCGATAAGGACATGGCCTGAAAATTTGTAAAGGCAGGCTCATATTCCTCTAACAGCGCAGATACGCAGGCAATCTGTTCCTCTGTCACCGCTGCTTTTGGGGGAGCATCCCACTGCCCGTTTTTCTTGGCTTCCGCAATCTTTTCTCTGCCAAAATCAGTCATAAGTCCCCGCTCTTCAAGGCTTTTCGTTAACGCCTTATTTTTCTCAGACCACTTACTCTTCTCCCTGCGCATAGAGAAATATTTCTTATATGTTTTATCGTCAAGGCTTTGCATCTGTCCGTCAATCCATCCAAAACAAAGGGCTTCTTCAAGGGCCTCTCCCGCCTTTATTGTTTTGGGCCCGCCGGCCTTACCAAATAAAAGCCAAATACCGTCGTTTGACTGGCAATGCTCGCTTAGCCATTTCCTGAATGCTTCTCTGTTCGCAAATTCCATGATATCGCTCATAATATATCCTCCTGTCCCCCACACCAAAACACTTTGTCTTATTACTTTTGCATGTATATATTTTAACCTTCTTCCTTTATCGCCTTCGAAGCGGTATCACCGAATACTATTTATTTATTTTCTCTCATAACCCGGCAGGGATTGCCATAGGCTATGGTATTGTCCGGAATATCCTTCGTGACCACACTCCCTGCCCCAATCACCACGTTATCCCCGATCGTGACGCCCGGCATGATGATGGCGCCGCCGCCAATCCACACATTATTTCCTATGGTAACCGGCGCCGTCTGTGTTTTGCAGAACGCAAATGAGCCGTCCTCTTTAGGCTCCCCAAACCGTTCCAAAGCGTTTGTTGGGTGAAATGCCGTATAAATCTGTACATTTGGCGCAATCAGTGCATTGTCCCCAATCCGGATAGCATTATCATCCAAAAACGTACAGTTCATATTGACTTCACAATTATTACCAAAATATATATTATTCCCATAGTCAGCATAAAAAGGTGCTGTTATCCAGAGATTATCGCCCTTTTGGCCCAACAGTTCCTGCAAAATCTTCTCCTTTTTCTCCGCATTTTTAGAATCCGTTAGGTTATAATCTCTCACCAAATCTTTTGTCTTATGCCATTGTGTCAATAGCTCTTCGTCCCCACAATCATAAAGCTGTCCTGCCAGCATTTTTTCTCTTTCTGTCATAAGTTCCTCCTATTTCACAACTCGAAGTTCTGCAATCGCCGCATAATGCAGAATATCAAATTCCGCAGGCGATATTTCGGCAAGCAGTTGCAAATGCTCCTGCTCCCAGTCTGCAATTTCTGTTTCCGAAAGAGATGCCCCGATACCCCGGCAGGTTTTCATCCTGCCATGCCAGCTCTCACGGGTAAAGTGCACCTTTAACGGATATTCCTCATGATAAAGAAGTGCAAAGCTCCCCTGATAAATCTCCGGAATCGCAATGGGATGCATGGTCTCTCCCGCGCCGCTCCACACCGGATTATATTGCAGGACCAGCCGCTCACTGGCTCCCGCTATCTCATCCTCAAAAGGCAGCCATGCCATGTATAATAAAAGAAGCTTTCCCCCTGATTTTAGCATACGGGCAAGTGCCGGCGCAATCTTCTCATGATCAAAATAGAAAAAACACTGGCAGGCCGTAATCACATCAAAGGTATTCTCCGGAAAATCCAATTCTTCCGCAGATACTGTATCATAGGTGATTTCCATGCCCTCTGAGAGAATTCTTGCCTGCGCAATCTGTTCTTTGGAAATATCCGTTCCTGTCCACTTTGCCCCATACCGGTACAGATTTCGCGGAAGCACGCCTGTTCCGGTTCCCATATCCAAAACAGTTTGACCGCTCCTGCACAAGTTCCGGCTGATAATCTTATCATAGAATTCCTGCGGATAAATATCCCGGAATCTGGCGTAATTGGCAGAGGTTCTTCCCCAGTCAAAACCTTTGCCGCCGTCTATGTTTGTGTCTGCTATGTTCATATTATTTTTCTGCCTTCCTAAGCTGCTCTTTCGCTACAATACACCCCGCCGCCATCACCAATAAGACCCCACAGCCTGCAGGCGTAAAGAAAACTTTCTGCAAGGGCGCTACATACGCCGTGCTATAGACAGCCAGATTCGCTGTCATATGGAAGAAAAAGGGTATCACAAACCGGGCGCTTCTGTCATACAAATACGCCATTAGGATTCCCATACACCCGCCATACACACCCTGTACCACATTACCATGGAAAGCACCGAAGAAAAGTCCGGACGCAACGATTGCCACCCACGCACCGTAAAGACGTCTCATCCGGTTAAAAATCACACCGCGGAAAACCACTTCTTCCGCCAAGGGAGAAACCAGCCCATAGAGAAGCAGTCCCGCCGCAAAAGCCACGCCATACTGGTTGTCCGCCACCTGCCGGTAAGTCTCTGATGTATTGGAAAACCCTGTCAGTGTCAATAAGACATTAAGCCCCAGAGAAGAGGTACATGCAAGAATCCCCGTAAAAAACAGTTCTTTGATCAGACCTTTCCTGTCCAAATCCATGCTGCCCTCATCCATACTGCCCCGCAGGCGCAGTTCCTTTTTTAACATAGGAAGAACCGGGAGGATACCAAGCATCATGCTAAGGCCGCCCATCACACCGGCTATGGTGGATGCCTGCTCTGTCATGAATCTCCTATATACCTCGTTTCCGCTCTTCAACAGCACCTCCTGCAAAAAGGCAAGCATGATATACGCCCCACTATAAGCCAGATAGTACAGCAAATAGGGAAACAGCACTTCCCACGCCTTTTGAAAGGAATTCATGTCTTCTGCGGTGCCTTTTTTGTTCTTTCCCTCCATGATATCCTCCTCAGCTCCCCTGTAGCAGCACGTTCTCCAACTCTTCCACCGTCTCCACAATCACATCTGCGCCGGCTCCGCTCAATTCTCCCGGCAGGGCATATCCATACGCCGTCCCTACGGAAGCAATATGATACTCTTTAGCGCCTTCTACGTCAAACCGCCGGTCTCCTGCCATGACGACCGCACTGTTTTTTCCCTCCACATACTTTTGCAGCTGCCCGTCGGCTTTCCCGCCCTTTCGGTCCATCAATTCCTGAAACAGATTCTCTGGCAGAAGACATCTGAGCGCTTCCTCCACCACCTCTTCCTTCTGCGTGCGTGTACCATCCAATCCACTGCCCACTACCACATCGAAATAGGTCCGCAATCCAAAATGTTCCAGAATCCGCTCCACATACACCTCCGGCTTGCTGGACGCCACTGCCAGTTTCTTCCCCGCCGCCTTTAAATCCGCCAGAAGCTTCTCTATCCCTGGGTAGACCTGATTTTCAAAAATCCCCCTGTTTGTAAAGCGTTCTCTATAATAGACAACTGCCTGTCTCCCCTGGGCCTCATCAAATCCATAGAATTCATGAAAACTGTCCAAAAGAGGCGGCCCTATAAAGGGCTTAAGCTTATCCAAATCAGGCTCCTCAATTCCCATTTTATGCAAAGCATACTGCACACACCTTGTAATCCCTGGTCCAGAGTCTGTCAGTGTGCCGTCTAAATCAAACAAAATGTATTCGTACATAACTTTTTCTGTCTCCTTATCTCATGTCAGATTATTTTACTCAACGATTTCTAAAAATCTGCTGATAACCGTATGTAAGATTTCCCTGTCTGTGAACACACTTCACGTGGCTGCATGTCTGGCAGAAATTACAGTAGGCCGTCTGTCTGTTCTCCGTCAGTGTGGTAAAAAAAGCCGCTGTCTTTTTCGGCATGAGCATATAGGCCTGATTGTATGATATCTCCTTGGGTTCTAATATCGTAAACATCTCCTCCATCGCTTCGATGGGTACAGCCTCCCCCAGAAACTCAAATCTGCCGGCCCAGCGTCCATAATGGCTGTATATTTTGTCAGCTGCCTGCTCATAAGCATTTTTCAACAACTCCATGGCGATGCACTCTATCATGTAACCCTCCGTCAGCTGTCCGGCTTTCGTATATGCCTCCTGCAGATGATCCACTCCGGAGCCCAGGGTCACCAAAACTGCCAGTCTGTTTTCTTCCCGTGGGCTTTTACATGCAAAGTAGGTGGCAGAATCCAGCACCTGATAAAGCTGTTTCGTCAAAGAACGGATTAAGTCCTCCTCCTTTTCCTGAAAATGATAACGCGGCAGAATCTGACGATACCCATCCTCTGCTATATACGGCTGCAGTGTCTCACGCATAATTACCTCCCTAACAAGTCCTCAAACTGCTGCTTGTCACCTTTCTATCATCCGTTCAATGACAGACACTTCTTCTTCAAGGTCTTCTGCTATTTGGTATATGGATTTCCCTTTCGAATATTTCTTCATTACCAGCTCTTTCAGTTTGTCCTCTCGTCCCTTTGTATATCCTTCTTTCCTGCCCTCCTCAAAAGTAAGTTTCAGATGTCTTTTTTCATCATATTCTGTTAAAAGCATATGCAGTACTACTCCTTTCTCCGCTAATAGAACATCCGTTAGGATGCAGTACCATTCAAGGCATTATAAAGACTTAACAAATCCTGTTTCTTCCGGAATAAATACTTGAAAAGCACATCCTTATGCTTACGGTTAAGCCAAAGCCGCCTCCGCCAATTGCCATGTTTGTACCATTTCTTGATTCTTCGTTTTGCCATAGATTTTCCTCCATTATACAGTTTCGCATGACTGAATACAAGGAAATCTTTATGGTATCAGGCACAAGTCTGGAAAAATCAGATAAAATGCAGATAAAAACAGACGACGCAGTCAACAGTAAAGGCAACTTCCGATTCAGTCAAATAACAACAACTACGGGATTATTTCCGAATACCGGAAAGAATCTTGATGACAGATAAGAAATCCGTCGATATGAATTTATTACAATGTATAACCAAGATAATATGCAAGTAAAAACCTCATCTGCCTAAACAAATGAGGTTTCTCTTTTCTATCTGTATCAACAAATAACGTCCAAAACACCGTCACAGTTACGAGCTAAATCCTAAGCTGTCATAAACATCTCATAGGCATTGATGGCCTGCTGCATACGGAAATTGGTGATGCCGTTTCCCGTATTACCGCTTCCCATATCCGCCGACACTGTCTGTAAGTTTCCTGCCGACAATGTTTCCTGTTCCTGCTGCAAAGCATCGGTCTGCGCTGTTACGGCTTCTGCCTGCGCCATATTAGCGTTTCCCATTGTTAAAGCTTCGGCCTGCGCTGTATCACCATCCTGCGCCGCTGTCTCTTCTGCCGGCTTCATAATCCTGGATGCATTATACCTGCCGCGCTGCATCTGCATGTTAAGCATCCCCTGAAAGTCGAGTGTCTGTCCCTTCTTCAAAGGATTCTCATTCTCCGCCCCTGCAAGCTCACTATAATCAATTTTTTTATCCAGTACATCGTCCGAAATCTTGGACAGCCTGTTCATACTAGCCGGGCTGATACTGTTTACTGTATACACATAAGGCTGAAAAGCAACTGCACCGATTGTCATATTTACCTCCCTGGAACTCTCATGTTCTTATCATAAAACTTATTATGGAAATACTCAAGACCCAATTTGGAAATCTGTCAGGAATTTTATTCGGAATTCTATTCGGAATTCTATTCCACCTCCCTGGCGTCTGCATCTACCGCCTCCATCTCCTGCTTTATGATCTTAGCGTTTTTATAGATTCTGGAAACAATCCAGATATTGGAGAGTCCGTCATAGATCAGGAAAACTCCAATCAACATGACCACCGTGTCTATCGCCGCAAAGGGTCTGCAGATCAACAGTACACCGAATCCAATCGTAAGAATGCCCAAAAGTAAGGCTATCCACCACTTATCATATTTGTCTTTACACAATGTAATCGCCTGTTGCAAATTATGTAAACCATGCAAGGCGATCACGATACCCACGATAATCGGTATAATCGCCAGCACTTTATCGGGTTTTATCACAATCCAGACACCCACCACCGTAAAGATAATGCCAAAAATCAAATTAATCTGTGAATACATACTGCCGTCTTTGGCTGTAAAATAGCTCACAATCCGTATCCCGCCGCTCACAATTAACACCGCTCCTACGGCCGTGCAGACAATCTGTATGGATAATCCCGGCCATAACACCAGGACCAATCCCAAAAGCACGCACAAAAGCGAGGAGATCACAACATTGGTCTTAAATTTCTTAAGTATCTTTTCCATCAGCAACACCCCTTTCTCTTTTTTGCCCAAACCAGAAACAACCTGTATATGCCATAACCCAGCGCCGCCCCCAGACAATTTAAAAGAATATCATCCACATCAAAGGCGCCAAACGCGCTAAAAAGCTGAAACACCTCAATTCCCAGAATAAAAACAAAGGCATTGAGAAACATCACGTGGAATTTCTTTCCATCCAAGACAGCCATCGGAAAGAGAATCCCAAAAGGCACAAACACCAGGATATTTCCAGCCAGATTTTCGACGCTGTTTAATTTATAGGCATAGTCAATATACATTTTAATTGTCTTAAACGGCGTAAAATTTGCCGTACCAAGCCCCTCAAGAATCACATCCTTACGCCACGTGGCCGCAATGGCACGCAGTTCCTCATAGGGGTACTTAAATATGATCACCCTTATGACCAATAAAATATAAAGAACAAATATAAATTTGATTTTCTTTCTGTTTCCATTACCTTTCACAAAAGCAGCCCTTTCAAACGCTGGCCCAGGTCATCCCCGCTGCCGGCGCTTTCTCAGGCGCGGGTTACTTCCCATGGATTCTCTTTTCCTTCCATAAAACACTTACAGCTCATAAGAGAATCCTTGACCACTGTCTCCACATAATTTCTGGTATAAAACGCCATATGATGTGACACTGTCACATTGGGAAAGCTTCGTAACATAGCTAACTCCCTATTCTTTAATATATCCGCTTTATGGTCATAATAGTATAGTCCAAACTCATTTTCCACTACATCCAGTCCGGCCGCGCCAATTTTGCCATCCTCGATGGCCTCGAGCAAGGCATCCGAATCAATCAGGGCCCCTCTGGCTGTGTTGACAATCACCACCCCATCCTTCATCTGTGCGATGGACTCCTTGTCTATCAAATGGAAGTTGTCCTGGGTCAGCGGTGTGTGCAGGGTAACCACATCTGCCTCTTTCCATATCTGTGCAAGCGACACATATGCAGCATACTGCTTTACTTCCTCTTTTTCATAAAGATCATGGGCCAAAATCTTACATCCAAACCCGGAAAGATCTTTTATCACCGTAGCGCCGATTCTCCCAGTGCCAATGACTCCTACAGTCAAATCTCTAAGTTCTCTGCCATTTAATCCTGCCAGAGTATAATCCTGCAGGCTGGTCCTGCCTAAGATTGCGCTCATCTTCCGTATGGACATGAGAATCAGCATCACTGTATAATCGGCCACACCGGCTGGGCCATAGGGTGCATTCCCCACCTTTATGCCGCAGGCTTTGGCCGCTTCCATATCAATATGATCATAACCAATCGTCCTGGTGCTGATATACTCTATGCCATTCTCCCTAAAAGCCCTGATTAGCGGAGCATCAATCTTAGAGGTGATGACATCAACACATCGGCTCCCTTTGCACAGCGATACATTCTCAAGGTCTGGCGCGTCCGCACACAGTACCAGCTCAATTCCGATTTCCTTCGCATACTCTATAAACAAATCCTTCTCGTCAAAAGCTCTGCAGTTATATACAGTGACTTGCATAGTCAATACCCCTCTTTCTTTAAATCAGTGCTTTTTTCCGCCTTTATCCTTTTCCTGTTCTGTCTTTCTGGCGATAATCTTCTTTAAAATCAGCGGCTCTTCTATCTTCAGCTGGGAAGCTTCCTGACGCTCCTCCTCCGTTTCCTTTTCATGCTGTAATTCCATCTGATAAGTATTCCTGGCCTCTCTCTCATAATCTGCAACGACAGCCATATCGGATGCGCGTATCTTACGGAATCTGTTAAATCCTGCTACCAGAATCTGCAGACTCTGCCTTGTGGTGTCAAAAACACCCTCTTCATACAGATTGACCAAGATGATTCCAATCGGCACAGCCAGAATCATACCAATCATTCCCGCCATTCTGTATCCAATATATAACAGGAAGAGAGTAGGTATGGCATCCACTCCAATGGAATCTCCAACGATTTTGGGCTGAATCACCTGCCGCACTAACTGCCCGATCAGCCAGATTGCCAACAGCCCAAACATCATCTTATAGTCTTTACTCAAAAACTCTACCACTGCCCAGGGGAGCATCACCGTCCCCGTACCAAACACCGGCAGGAAATCCAGAAAAGCAATGCCCAGTGCTACCAAAAACGCATAATTGACATCCAGAATCATTAATCCGATCACCAGCAGGATATAGACCCAGCACTCAATCTTAAACTGCGCCTTAAAATATCCGCCGATGGCTTTACTGAAACTACGCCGGATTAGATCAAGCCTGTAGCGAATCGCCTTGGGTACATATTTTTCCACCACATTGGCCATATAGGTTTTGTCCGCCACAAAGAAATAGGAAGACAACAGACAGATGATGATATTTAAAAAGATATCCGGTATCTGTTTGGCCACATTACCCACTGCCTCAAAAGAAGGCAGATTGATGTTTGACATAATATTGCCAAAATAATCTCCCATTTCCTGACCAATATCGTCAAGGGTCCTCTGGGTGTCTGCAGGCATCTTGTTATAAAGCCCTTCCAAATTAGCCCCTACCTCGTTAAATTCCGCCAAAATACTGTCCCAGATACTGGGCAGTTCGTTGATAAATCCAATGCCTTCCTTCACTAACTTGGCAATCACCAGATACACCAATAAGACCACCACCGCCAAGACGGCCACAATCACCACTGCCGATACGGCCTTACGCCTGACATTCAGCTTTTCTTCAAAAAACCGCACCACCGGCGAGGCAATCAAAGAGATAATCCATCCCACAATAAAGGGCATAAAAAACCAGATACATTTTGGCAGAAGAAAAACACAAAAAAGTAAAACCGCCAGCGCAGTCACCAGGTTCAAAATTACTTTGAGATAGGTCTTAATAGATTGTCTCACATTATTTCCTCCTCTAGGATGGCATCCAGCAGCCCATAAATTTCCTCTCTGCCCTGCTTACTCAGAGCAGAATAGGGTATGACAATCGTGTCATCTACTACATCAAGGGTGTCACAAATAAGTTTTTTCTGTTTTGCTACCTGGCTTTTCTTGACTTTATCCAATTTCGTAGCGATGATAATGGGTTTATAGCCCCTGCTCAGAATCCAGTCATACATAATCTTATCATTATCAGACGGCTTGTGCCGGATATCCACCAACAAAAAAACGGCTTTGATTTTCTCAGACTGGTGAAGGTAATCTTCAATCATCTTGCCCCACTGCGCTTTGATTTTTTCATTGGCAGTGGCATATCCGTATCCCGGCAAGTCCACAAAATACATCGCATCATTGATATTGTAGTAATTGATGGTCTGCGTCTTACCGGGCGAAGAACTGGTGCGCGCCAAAGACTTGCGGTTCATCAGCCCATTGATCAGGGAAGACTTCCCCACATTACTTTTACCCGCAAAGGCAATTTCCGGCAGCCTGTTCTTGGGCAGTTTACTGGTAATACCGCATACCGTCTCTAAATTTACATTCTTAATAATCATACTTCCATCCCCGATCTATATTATGCAGACCGTGTATCCTCTGCTATCCGCAAGGTAACAAAAGTCTTTCAGACATCATGATACAAAGGCATAGCCTGCAACTTCATCCATGGATTCCACCAGGATAATCTCAAGGCCATCCTTGATTTCCCCATCAATCTCAGCCACATCTTTTTCATTCTCCTTGGGCACAAGAACAGTCTTTACCTGGGCCATTTTAGCCGCCAGAATCTTCTCCTTGAGACCGCCGATGGGAAGTACCCTGCCCCGCAGCGTAATCTCTCCAGTCATCGCCAGATCAGCCCGCACAGGCTTCTTTGCTACCGCCGACAAAAGCGCCGTCGCCATGGTAATACCGGCGGAAGGACCATCCTTCGGCACCGCTCCTTCCGGGATATGGATATGGAAATCCGTCTCCTTATAAAACGGGGCGGATATATGGTGCTGTTCACTCACAGACCGCACATAACTGAGCGCGGTCCGTGCTGATTCTTTCATCACATCTCCCATTTGACCAGTCAAGTCAATCTTTCCTTCTCCCGGCATGATATTGACTTCAATCTCCAGCGTATCGCCTCCTACACTGGTCCAGGCCAGCCCTCTGACGATACCGATCTCAGCCTTCTCATTGATCGTATCCTGCCGGTATTTGGGTTTGCCCAGATAATGTTCCAGATTCTCCGGCGTTACATTGACCTTTACAGTCACTTTGCGCTGCCTGCGGGTCAGAATCTCTCTGGCCTCTTTGCGGCAGACCGCTCCAATCTGACGCTCCAGCCCTCGGACTCCTGCCTCTCTGGTATAGAAACGCACCATATCTGCAAGCGCCTCATCGCTGAAAGATAACTCTTCCTTCGTAATCCCATTTTTCGCAAGTTCTTTCGCCACCAAATGTTCCCTGGCTATATGGAACTTTTCATTGGCCGTATAGCTGTTGATCTCTATGATTTCCATCCGGTCTAAGAGGGGCCTTGGAATTCCCTCTCTGTTATTGGCCGTGGCAATGAAGAGCACCTCCGATAAGTCCAGGGGTATCTCCACATAGTGATCTCTAAAAGCATGGTTCTGCTCTCCGTCTAACACTTCCAAAAGCGCCGAAGAGGGGTCGCCTTTGTAATCATTCCCCAGTTTATCTACCTCATCCAGTAAAATCAAAGGATTCTTGACCCCCGCCTGTTTGAGCGCGTTGGCGATACGTCCCGGCATAGCCCCCACATAGGTCTTGCGGTGTCCCCGAATCTCCGCCTCATCCCGCACGCCGCCCAGACAGATACGCACATATTTCTTGTGAAGCGACTCCGCCACACTTTTGGCGATGGAAGTCTTCCCCGTGCCCGGAGGTCCCAGCAGGCAGATGATCTGGCTTTGTATCTTATGCTTGGACATACCCGAAAGCGCCCGCACTGCCAGAAACTCCAGCATTCGTTCCTTCACCTTATAAAGACCGTAATGCTGTTCATTCAAAATCTTCTCCGCCGACACCATGTCATTGCTGTCCTTGGATACCTTATCCCAAGGCAGTTCCAGCAGTGTCTCAATATATGCCCGTTCTACTGCGCTCTCAGAACTGCTGCCGGATACCTTCTTATAACGTCCAATCTCTTTGCGAATCTTATCTTTGACTTCTTTGCCGGCTTTCAGTTTCTCCACAGCTGCCTGAAACTGCTCTACATCGGATTCTGTGTTATTCTCGCCTAGTTCTTCCCGGATATACTGCATCTGTTCCCGCAGGATATAATCTCTTTGATTCTTATCGATGCGCTGTCTGATATCCTTCGCCAGCTCATTCTTAATGCGAATCACTTCCACTTCCCGCATCATCATGACTGTCAAAGCCTCATACCGTTCCCGCACCGATATAGCGTTTAAAACTGTCTGTTTGTTCGCGGCCGAAAGGGGCAGATTAATGGTAATGACATCTAGAAGTTCCCCCAGATTCATGGATTCATCAATCTGGTCCTCCACTGCCTTCCCAACCTTGGGAAAACAAGACCCATAAGCCGCCAAAACTTCTTTGACCGTTCTGGTCATAGCTTCATCTGCCGCCTCGTCAATATCTGACACTTCATCCTTTTCGTACGACAACTGTGCCATATGATAGCCTTCGGTCTCCATAAAGCTGTAAATCCTGGCCCTGGAGACACCCTCCACCAACACACGCAGGATATGCCCCGGCAATTTACTGACTTGTTTGATCAATGTCACCGTTCCCACATGATAGATATCCTCAAACCCCGGGTTCTCCTGCGCCGCATCCTTCTGTGTCACCACCAACAGTTTTTGGTCTCCGATCATAGCCCGTTCCACCGACTCCATGGACATGTCCCTGCTCAAATCAAAATGAATCACCATACCCGGCAAAATCGTAAGCCCCCGCAGAGCCACAGCCGGAAGACAGACATCCCCCGGAATCTGCAATACCCCCTCATATGATTCCCTGTTTTGCATCTGGTCCAAGTTATTCATCCTCATCCCTTCATATGTTCATCGTCCTAGAACTTCTTAGCGAAGCAGCCTTTGCTGCTGAGCTTTAGAGGTTCTTCTCACACTAACCTTCATATCATAGCTTCACTGTGAATCAAATCTGTGCGGAGAATGCCGCACTTTGGCATTCTCCAGTGTGAGAGGGAGTTGCTATGCAACTCCTAGAACTTCTTGGCGTCCCGTCCTATGGCGGGACGTCTTTAGAAGTTCTTCTCACACTATTACAAACGCCGCCAAAAATCTGGCGACGTTTTCTCATTTATTCTGCCTGCAACAATCTATCCCGGTAAGTTACGCGAGGCTTCTGTGTGCCGTCCACCGATTCCTTAGTCAGAATACACTCCGCTATGTTGTCGTTAGACGGAATCTCATACATCACATCCATCATGACTTTTTCCATAATAGAACGCAGCCCCCTGGCCCCGGTCTTTCTCTCATAAGCTAAGCGGGCGATTTCTTCCACAGCATCCTCCTCCACACTCAGCTTCACTTCATCAAACTCAAACAGTTTCTTATACTGCTTGATCAATGCATTTTTGGGCTCTCTCAAAATCCGAATCAGCGCTTTCTGATCTAAGCCCTCCAACGGCACCGTCACCGGCACACGGCCGATAAATTCCGGAATCAAACCGAATTTCATCAAATCCTGGGGCACCACTTCCTTCAAGATTGCACCAATCTCCTTACTGCTCTTTTCTGTAATCTGCGCATTGAAACCGATGGAATGTCTGTCCAGACGCTCCTCCACAATCTTCTCCAATCCGTCAAAAGCACCGCCGCAGATAAAAAGGATATTGGTTGTATCAATTTCCAGCATTTCCTGATGGGGATGCTTCCTGCCTCCCTGAGGCGGTACATTTGCCCTGGTTCCTTCGATAATCTTAAGGAGTGCCTGCTGCACGCCCTCACCGGATACATCTCTGGTGATGGACACATTCTCACTCTTCTTGGTAATCTTGTCAATCTCATCGATATAGATAATCCCGTACTGCGCCCGATCAATATCATAATCTGCCGCCTGAATCAACTTTAACAGGATATTCTCCACATCCTCACCCACATACCCGGCTTCCGTCAGCGTAGTGGCATCCGCAATCGCAAAGGGGACATTGATGATTTTAGCCAATGTCTGCGCCAGATACGTCTTACCGGAACCGGTGGGACCCACCATAATAATATTACTCTTTTGCAGCTCTACCTCATCGTCGTCCTTGGGCGCCATAACTCTTTTATAATGATTGTAAACGGATACAGCCATCACTTTTTTGGCTTCTTCCTGTCCGATCACATACTCGTCGAGGAACTTCTTTATCTGTGCCGGCTTTAGAAGGTTAATCTCCATCTCTTCCATTTCCGGTTCTTCCTCATATTCCTCCTCAATGATGTCAGCGCAGATGTCCACACATTCATCGCAGATATATACGCCCGCCGGACCGGCGATCATTTTCCTGACCTGTTCCTGCGTCTTATTGCAAAAAGAACATCTCACTCTGTCATCAGAATTCTTTCCTGCCATTTTAGTTTTCCATGCCTTTCTACTTAAACTGGAATATTATTCTTTATTTTCGGTGCTGGCATGACTGGTGATGATGCGGTCGATCAGACCATAGGCAAGTGCCTCCTCGGCACTCTTCCAGTTATCTCTCTCCGTATCTGCCATAATCACCTCAAAATCCTGGCCTGTATTCTGCGCCATAATCCTGGCCATCTTTTCTTTGGTCGCCAGAATATGTTTGGCCGTAATCTCAATCTCTGTGGCCTGTCCCTGGGCGCCGCCTGCCGGCTGATGAATCATAATCTCCGCATTGGGAAGTGCCATTCTCTTGCCCTTGGTGCCGCCTGCAAGCAGGAAAGCGCCCATGCTGGCCGCCATACCGATACACACAGTGGACACGTCGCATTTGATAAACTGCATGGTGTCATAAATCGCCATACCGGCCGTAATCACACCGCCGGGGCTGTTGATATACAGACTGATATCTTTCTCAGGGTCCTCCGACTCTAAGAACAGAAGCTGTGCCACGATCACACTGGCACTGGCATCATTGACTTCCTCTCCCAGGAAGATGATTCTCTCTTTTAACAGTCTCGAGTAAATATCGTAAGAACGCTCTCCTTTAGATGTCTGTTCAATGACATAAGGTATTAAAGCCATAATTTCCTCCATTCCGAAGCGTTTTACGCTGAGGACCGCGAACCGAATCTCAAATTCGGTTCTGCGATCAGAGAAATTTGTGACGCTTCTGCACAAATTTCCGATTGAAAAATAAGGTCATCAGACTTATTTTTCAATCTTTCTCCTACATTCAGTATAAGGTGGCAAATCTTCTTATAACAGATTGTACCACCTTAAATTTCTATTTTGCTTTGCTTTCCTCTGCATTGTCCGTAATGAACTCAGCCGCTTTTCTGACCGCCAAATCCTGCATGATGTTTTTCTTCTCACGCTCGCCCATAAGATCTTTTACCTTGGCGATCTCCATCTGATATACTTCCGCCATGGTCTCAAGCTCTTTCTCGTAATCTTCTTCCGTCACTTCAATGTTCTCGGCTTTCACCACTGCCTCAAGCACAAGTCTGGATTTGATTCTCTCTAAAGCCTGCGGTTTTACCTGCTCTACCATCTTCTGATAGTTGGTGCCCGTAAACTGGAAATACTGTTCCATAGAAAGCCCCTGCATGGTGATTCGCTGTGCAAACTCATCCACCATCTGCTTCTGCTGGCTTTCCAACATAGGCTCAGGAATCTCCATCTCGGAATCCTCTACAACTGCCTGAATAGCCGCCTCTTCTTTGGCGTTCTTCGCATCTTTCTCTTTCTTCTCCGTCAGGCTCTTCTTCACGCTCTCACGGTACTCTGCCATGGTCTCAAATTCAGATACCTCGCTGGCAAACTCATCGTCCAGTTCGGGAAGTTCCTTCTCTTTAATCTCCTTGATCGTACATTTGAAGACCGCTTCTTTCCCCTGCAGATTCTCTGCCTGATAATCTTCCGGGAAGGTCACTTTCACTTCCACTTCCTTACCAATCTCGGCGCCCACAAGCTGCTCCTCAAATCCAGGGATAAACGCGCCCGAACCGATGGTCAGCGGATAATCTTCGCCCTTGCCGCCCTCAAAAGGCTCGCCGTCCACAAATCCCTCAAAATCAAGCGTGGTTATATCGCCGTCCTTCACCGGACGGTTATCTACCGTAATATTTCTTGCATTATTCTCGCGTTCCTTGTTGATCTCCTGATCGATTTCCTCATCGGTCACTTCCGTATCCATCTGATCAACCTGCACGCCTTTATACTTGCCCAGCTTTACTTCCGGCTTTAAGGCAACTGTGGCCGTAAAGATAAAGGGTTTCCCTGCCTCAATCTGCACCACCTCAATCTTCGGAGAAGATACGATATCCTCCTCACACTCGTCCAGCGCCTTATCGTAAGCATCCGGAATCAGCTCATTGGCCGCATCCTCATAAAACACCTCTTTGCCGTACATTTTCTCCACCATCTGGCGCGGCACCTTACCTTTTCGAAAGCCAGGGATACTAATCTTTTTTTTCTGCTTCTGGTAAGCCTTCTCAATCGCCTTCTCCAGTTCGTCTGCACCTGCCTCAATGGTCAGTTTCGCCATGTTCTTTTCCAGTTTCTCCACCTGTAAACTCATTCCAGTAAGCTCCTCCTTCAATTCCTCTGCAACATAAATGATTTTATTAGAACGCCTCTTCCTGTGCTCTTCCACCGCACACGACGATTCCAGCCACAGTCATCGAGATATTATAGCATATAGCCGTGGAAAATACTAGCTTTTTTTACACTGGAAAAAACCACTGGAAAAAAACCTTTGCAGACGTCTTAATTTTCTTCCTGTCTCTCCGACAATAACTGCATGGGCTCCCGCTTAAGGCTCCTGTTCATCTTCGCCCATGCGATTCCCACACCTGCCGCCACAATAAACACTGTGCTCCAAAGCGCCGGTGTTCTGCTGTCCGCCGCTTCCTCCACCACAATCTCATTGTCCATATTAGTCAATCCCACCGTATAGGTGGTCTCATAATAGCTCTTCCCGGCATTGACTACAGAGACCTTACCGGATATCTTTGCACCTGCCAGAGAGCCTATAACCGCCCCGGTGCACACAAGCAGGGCAAACCCCGATACCATAGACCAGCGGCACTTGTCCTTTCTCATGCCAAGAGACCGCTCAATGGCCGTGCGCCGCGCCTGTTTGGTAATAAACAGGTGACTAAAGAAAAACAGCAAAAGCACTGTCAAGATCACACCTGCCGCAAGCAGACACAGAGAAATCTTCTTCATATTATCAATGCCCGCCTTCAGCTGAGAATATCCCATATCATAAAAAGTAATTTCCAGCTTATCCGGCCCGTATTCTGCAAAATCTTTTAAGAATTCATCAATGCTCCCGTTGGGAATCTGGAAAGAAGAAGTGGCGTCCGTCATCGGCCCGCAGGCCAGCAGATTCTTCCCATCCCGTGCCTCGATAGACTCCATGGGCACAATCAGCTCATCCGCACCCGGGTCAAAAATGCTGTCCATGCCGCTGATCGTCACATCATAAATACCCACCACTTCATATTCAGAAGACTCAAACACCTGAAGAGGGTCCCCATTTTCATCCACCAGACCGCTGTAAAAGCCAATGGAGCCATCCAGCCAGAATCTCCTTCCCGCGTTCACACGTGTATCCGTATAAAGAAGCTGTACCTTCACCCGATCGCCGAGAACCAGACCGTTGTTCTCCATAAAAGTCCTGGGCGCCAGGCACACCTTACTGCCCAAGGCATATTCCTCCGCACTGATATCCCTTCCCTCGCTGATATAAGCCTGCCTGTTATAAAAGGGCATCAGCAGACAGGTTTTATTGGTTCCGGTAACTGGCTGGCATTGCCGCCAGATTCCTGCCGACTGCGCCAAATTCAGGATTCTCTTCCCTGCGTCCGTCTCGTAAAAGCCGTCCGTAACCTCAAAAATCTCCTCTCCTCCGCGAAAGGCATCCTCCACTACACTGCCATCCGGCCGGCACAGGCCTGTTTCCAGGGAAGCCGGTATATACTCAAGGCCAATATGCACCTCATTCTTTGATTTCATCAATTCGTCATACATGCTTCCATGTATGTACAAATAAGTGTTCAGCTGAGTAACATAGGTCTTATCCTTATACAGCATCTTGGGGCTGGGATTCTTATGATCACAGAAATTACCCACCACCCCTTCCATCCTCTGGTCTCCGCCGACCACCTTTGTAATCTGAATCTTTACCGATTCGTCGGGCATACAATCCTCCATGGGCTTAAATTCCGCAATCAAAAAACTAGATGACAATGCGGACGGATTCAAACTCACATTATACATCAGATACGCCGGCCCGTAAGAAATATAGAGGGCTCTCTGTTCCGGCCCCGCCATATACTCTGCCTCCGGAAAAAGCATATCCTCCGGCGTATAGTAGGAACTGTACTGGGCGCTTTTCCTCACATCATAATCCTTGGTCTCCGCGTTCCACTCCAGTGTCTGCTCGAAAGAATCCGGAACCTGCCGTACCGTCCCGATAGTCATAAAGCGGTCCTCATACTGTGCCATAGTCCGGTTTCCTTTAAGCCAAATACAGGCCCCCAGGGTCATAAGAAGCGCCGCCGCCACCATCAAAACCAGAAAAAGTGCCGTCCGCACAGGCGTCCGTGCCATCTGCTTTAAACTGTTTTTCATTCACGCACCACCTCCAGCGCACCGTCCAACATGCCATAAACTACATCTGCCGCCTCGGCCACCTTCTGGTTGTGGGTGACAACGATCACCGCGTAGTTCTCCTCATGGGCCAGTTTACAGAGCAAATCCACAATCACCTTTTCATTCTGGCTGTCCAGATTCCCGGTAGGCTCGTCCGCCAGAAGAATCTGTCCGCCGGATGCCATGGCTCTTGCGATGGCCACTCTCTGCTGTTCTCCGCCGCTGATCATATTCGGCATCTTGCCGTACAAACTCTCCGTCAGCCCCACTTTGCTAAGAAACTCCTGTGCCCGCGTTTTCGCTTCTTTGTTCGGCACATGCTGTAACTGCATGGGAAACATTACGTTTTCCAACACAGTCAAAAGCGGGAACAGATGAAATGCCTGATAGATCACGGACGCCCGGTTCATCCGGTAACTGTCCCTGTCAATTTCACGAATATCCTTGCCATCTATGTATAAAGTTCCCTCCGTGGGCACGTCAAGTCCCGCCAGAAGAGAAAGAAAAGTACTTTTGCCACTGCCGGACTTGCCGGTGATCGCATACACTCTCCCCTGCTCAAAAGAACAGCTTACCTCTGTCAGGGCCTTGGTCTTTTGATATTTTGACTGATAAATATATCCCACTTTTTCCGCTTCAATGATTTTACCCACTCAAATTTCCCCCAATCTGTCTATTGTAACAACCCCTGCAATTTTTCTTTTCCATCAATGTTGTGTGGACAACAGATACACCACACTGCTCTGACTCATCCGTCCATATGCCGCTGCTGCCCCGATCAGATAGGCGGTAAGAATCACGCCGTTTACAACCGCCACTGTAGAAACTGCGGGGCCTGTCAGCGCTATTGCCACATCCCCCACAAGATTTCCCAAAAGGACCAACAGCATCTGTTCTGCCAAAAACAGCAAAGAAGCTCTGCCCTTCTTCACCCCCTGCAGCCTGAGCAGGGCGAATTCATCCCTCCTGCTGTTGCCGGAAAGATAACTGACCACATAACCAATCATCAGGAGCAGAACACACACCACCGGGAAAAAGGACTGCATCAATTCTATGGCATGTCTTAAATCCGTGGCGCTGGCTATGAAATTCGCATCCCGGACCATCAGGGCGCATCCCGGATAAGATTCCGCCGCCTCCCGGGATATCTCCATCAAGCCGATTTCCTGCATTTCCTCTTTGAAGGCCCCCAGGTTCAGCGGGTCTTTCACATGAAAAGCAACGGTGTCTGCAAAGAATGGAACTTCAAACTGGGCAAAAATATTCTGCACCGTCCTAGCCGGTATCACGATATCCGTACTGATCGCATTTGTCTTGCCCGCAAGATCTTCCATGGTGCCCACAATCTCAACTTCCACCACACCGCCCATGGGATGTATCTCCAATTTGTGAAATTCACTGGAAGCATCATAATAATAACATTTTAAAATAATCCTGTCTCCAATCTCCCATCCCCGCCTCTTTAGCACCTTTTCACTGACGATGCACTCCATCCTGTCAGAGGCAAAAAAATCATCCACAGCCTCAGGCTCCATACTGATCATATCATTCGTCAACTCTCCCACAGCCTTCGCGTTGTTGGCGCCCACAACATACAAATGCAGATATTTGGAATACTCCGCTTCCTTAAAATCACCCTCACCCGCCATCATGACCGTCATATAAGACAACTCTTTCACCTGGTCCGATTGTTCCAGGGCATCCACAATCCGCTTCGGCGTAAACAACCCGTTCACCAGAGTTCCGCTCAGATTGGAAACCTGGCAATATATGGGCACATTCTCCGAAAGACCTGCCAGCTGGTTCTGGTAGCTGCGGACACTCCCAAAGTACAGATGAAGAAGCACCACCAGCATGACGCTGATGCCCACCGTAACCAGATTCGCCAGCTTTCTTTTTTTCACGCTGTACCATACATAGTTTAGCATCTCATTCCCCCTCACATAAATAAAATATATCCCTCTTCTCACATGACAATATCCTGGTGCAGACCATCTGCCGCCAACATATATATTTTCTAAAATTTTAACACAAACTGCATCAATTATCTACCTTACTGTTTCCAAAAAGAAAAGCAACCCGCCTGCCTTTGACAAACGGATTGCCCTTCTCTTATTGTTCTCTTATGCTTTTTTTACAGAAAGTTCTGCGTCTTCACATAGCGTATTGCTCTACATTCGACCGCTTACTTCATCTGCTCTTCCTGGCTCTTGATCATTCTACGAACCATCTCGCCGCCGATAGAACCAGCCTCTTTGGAAGTAAGGTCGCCGTTGTAACCCTCTTTCAGGTTTACACCTAACTCAGACGCTACCTCAGTCTTGAAACGGTCCATAGCTGCTTTTGCTTCAGGAACTTCTACTCTATTCGTCTTGTTGCTTGCCATCTTTTTTCACCTCCGAAAATACATTTGAATGTTTTCCATTCTTTATCTATATTGAGATAAGCGCTCGCTCCCTGCGCTTATCTCAGTGACGTAGTCTCTGTGACGCGCTTTGGTTTGTTCGCTTATCTTGATGTTAGTATGTTCGGATGACGGGAAAATATTATGGTAAGTTTTGCTATATTGCAAGCAATTTTTTAACTGAAAAAATACCGGCTCAAACAAGTCCTTCCCTAGGGCTGTCTGCAGGGACTACCTGGGATACACAACCGCATCCGCCATCTTATCCGCCGCTTCCTTATCCTGCAGCTTTTCCAAAATCGCAAGGCTAAAGGCAATCGCCGCACCCATGCCGCGTCCTGTGATGATATTGCCGTCTGTAACTGCCGGGTCCTGGGAAACTTGCGACCCCTCCAAATGACTCTCCATGGAGGGATAAGAACATGCCTTCCTTCCCTTTAAGTGTCCCCGATGTCCTAAAATACTGGGCGCTGCGCAGATTGCTGCCACAGTCTTACCCGCGGCCACAAAAACATCCACCTGCTCCATCAACGCCTGGCAGGCTTCCAGATTGGTCGTCCCCGGCATACCGCCCGGAAGCACCAGCACATCCACACTGTCAAAATCAACTTCTAAAAGCGTACTGTCCATACCCACTGCAATGCCGTGAGAGCCTGCAACCGTCCTTTCCTCTGTGATGGAGACCATCTCCACTGTCTCACCGGCCCTGCGCAGGATATCCACCACCGTCAGCGCCTCAATCTCCTCATAACCCGTACCAAAAAATACTGCAATCTTACTCATCTTGTTCTCCCTTCCATTCCTGTCTGTTTTAGGTAATTGCAAAACTGATTCTTTCAAGAAAGCAGTTGTGCAAAATAGACAAATCGCAAGTAGGGTGCTTTGCCGCCGCCGGTGTTTAGACGCCGTCTTCTGGCGTCTTATGCACCGCTGCGAGCGGCAGTGCAGCGCAAGCGTGCCCTACGGTGATTGTCTATTTTGTACAACGGAAACCTTTTGAAAACACAGTTTTGCACTTACCTAACCGTCTATTTTCATTTTTTGCGGACTCTTTGCCCCGCCGGCTTTCATACCGCCCATAGCCGCGATACCCACCGCATCCGCAAGCGCCCAGCCTATAGGTATCGCCCACCAGATGCCCAAAACACCGATGGCCGGGACTGCCGCCAATATGTATGCCAATACCACTCTCGTACCCAAAGAAATGATCGTCAGCACCAGAGAAATTCCCGGCCGGTTAATTCCCCTGAAATACCCATAAAGCAGAAATAAAATGCCGATTCCTACATAGAATGCCCCTTCAATCCGCAGATACTGCATACCGATTTCTATAATCTGGGTATCCTGCTCTTTCACAAAAATCAGCATCAAATACCGTGCAAGCGCAAAGACAACTACCGAGACCGCCGCACAGAACACCGCCGAGACTCCCAATGCCTTTCTGGTTCCCTCTCTCACTCTCTTGGCCTCCCCGGCGCCGTGATTCTGGGAAATAAAGATGGAATAAGCATTCCCAAACTCCTGGGCCGGCATATAGGCAAAGGTATCAATCTTCACCGTAGCCGCAAAAGCCGCCATCACCGCCGGTCCAAAGCTGTTTACCAGACTCTGCACCATCAGAATGCCAAAATTCATGACCGACTGCTGCATACAGGTCATACCGGAATACTTACAAATCTCCGCTGCCGGCTTTTCCCCCTGCATAAATTCCCGCAGGGAAAACCGAAAGAAGGGTTCCCGCTTCCAGATATAAACGCCAAGTCCCACACCCGACACCGCCTGGGCGATCACCGTGGCCAACGCGGCGCCCTGCAGGCCCCAGTTAAGCTTTAGCACAAAGAACAAGTCCAGACCAATATTTAACACCGATGCCACGCCCAGGAAACAAAGCGGCACCACCGAATTGCCCAGCGCCCGCAGTAAAAAGGCAAAATAATTATAGAGAAAAATGAACACAATGCCCGCAAAGATAATCACCAGATACGCATCGGTCATCTGCATAAGCTGCATAGGTGTACGAAGCAGCCGCAAAATCGGTTCTCTCAAACACTGCACCGCCACACTGATCACCACCGCCAGTATGCCAATCAACACGAAGGAAGTCTGAGCACAGGACTTCACCTTCTGTCTGGCACCCTGTCCAATATAATAAGAAAAAACAGCTCCGCTTCCCATACACAGACCGATCAGCAAAGAATTCAAAAAGGTCATCAAGGTATAGGAAGAACCGACCGCCGCCAAAGCGTCCGCGCCCACATACCTGCCGACCACCCAGGTATCTACTATATTATAACATTGCTGCAACAGATTCCCCAGAATCATTGGTCCCGCAAACAGCAGCAGAGAACTGGTTACATTGCCTTTTGTCAGATCACGATTCATAACGATGACTTCCTTGGTTAATATCCATAAAATGCATTGCTTTTCTCATATTATACCCTTTATTGCACTATCCTTCCATAGGATTTTAAAAAAGAAACCTGTATGCTTATCTGCTTTCTGCTATAATAGGAATGCAGCTAATTTGATCACAAAAATTATGAAAAAGAAAAGGATAATGTAAAACTATGGAAATTGAACGCAAATTCACCATCAGCAAACTGCCCGACAACCTAACCGCCTATCCTTGCCGTATCATCGAACAGGCCTATCTCAACACTGACCCTGTTGTCAGAATCCGCCGGCAGGACGACGACTTCTATCTGACCTATAAAGGCAAAGGACTCCTTGCCAGGGAGGAGTACAATCTTCCCCTAAATGAGGCATCTTACTATCATCTCCGGAAAAAGGCAGACGGAAATATCATCTCTAAAAAACGCTATGTCATACCCATTGACCACCCGCAGTTTGATACGACATATACGTCATCTGCCGGAATTTCTATTGACCAGATTAGTCTATCCGTGGAATTGGATATCTTTGAGGCACCCTTTGACTCCCTGGTCATCGCTGAGGTAGAGTTTCCTAATCAAGAAATGGCGGAAGCGTTTCTTCCTCTCGACTGGTTTAGTCAAGATGTCACAAACGATCCCGCCTATCATAATTCTAATCTGAGCAGACAAAAATTTTAATATCTTACCTGCGTTTTCATCACTTCTTTTTATCACTTTCTTCTATTTCTGATATTTCCTGGTGGACTCACGTACCACCAGTTCCGCCGGGAAAATAATCTGCTGATGTTCTTTCCTGCCCGCAATTACATCCAACAGCAGGCGTATGGTCCTTTTGGCAATCTCCTCCACCGGCTGTTTGATGGTGGTCAGCTTGGGATTATAATACTCGCCCATCTCAATGCCGTCATATCCTGCCACGGAAATATCCTCCGGAATCCGCTTCCCGGCTTCCAGCACCGCCCTGCAAGCCCCAATCGCCAGAGAGTCCGAAACCGCATAGATAGCTGTCACTTCCTCGCCCGATTCCAATAATTTCTTAGCCGTCAGATAACCGTTTTCCATGGAGTAGTGTTCGATTTCCTCCTGCACATAGCAGATCAGGTTCTCCGGCACAGGAAGCTTTCGTTTGGCATAGGCTTCCCTGTATCCTTCCATACGCAGACGTCCGATTGGACGCTCCGAGCGCTCCGTGATCAGGGCAATCTGTCTGTGCCCTAACCCCAGCAGATATTCCGTCATCTTCTCACTCTCTGCCCTGTCATCCACCGCGATATTAGAAAACTCCACCTTCCCGATTCGATCGGACATATTTACGCCTATGGTACTGAAAATAAAGGGTATATTCAATTTCCCGATTTTTTCCTCGGTATGTTCAAATTTACCGCCCAAAAATACAATGCCTCTAAGCCGCTTCTCCTTTTCCAATTCCAGAGCCACATCCACCTCATCCTCCTGGGCTTCCACATGCCGCAGAACCAGAGCGTATTTATTGCGCTGTGTCTCCTCCTCAATAATCTGAATCATACTACTGAAAAAGGGGTTCGTGATACCTTTCACCAAAACAGCGATGCATTTCGCATCTGTCCTCTTTAAATTCCTGGCACTGTTGTTGGGAATAAACCCTGTCTCCTCAATCACTTTGAGAATCATATTTCTTGTCTCCGGGTTGATATCCGGATGATTATTCAGTGCTCTGGATACGGTGCTGACCCCAACGCCGCATTTTTTTGCGATATCCTTAATCGTAATCTCAGCCATCTGAATTCCTGATTTTCCCTTCTTACCCGCTCACTCTCCCGTAAAGCTTCGTCATATCATAGATCTTCTTAGCCAGGCTTTCCGTAAACTGCCCTGGCAGCATCCTCCACTTCCAGTTCGTTCCCAGCGTGGACGGCATGTTCGTCCTGGCTTCTGTGCCAAGTCCCAGATAGTCCTGCATGGGAATCACGCAAGTATCGGACACACTGGCAAGCGCGGCACGAATAAACTCCCACTGAACATCCTTACGGGAACGGATATTCAGATATCTTTTGGCAAACATCTTGTCTTTTCGATTCAATTTATCATACCATCCAAGCGTGGTATCGTTGTCATGGGTTCCAGTATAGGCAATGCTGTTCGCCACATAGTTGTGGGGCAGATAGTCGCTTTCCTCTCTCGAGTCAAATGCAAACTGCAGAATCTTCATGCCGGGATAACCGGTCTTTTTCACCAGTTTAATGACCGAATCAGTCAAAAAACCCAAATCCTCTGCAATGACAGCCTTACTGCCCAATGTTGCCTTCATGGTCTTAAAGATGTCATAACCGGGGCCCTTTTCCCAATGTCCAAACTCTGCCGTCTCATCCCCGAAGGGTATGGAATAATATTCGTCAAACCCTCTGAAATGGTCAATCCGCACCACATCGTAGAGCTTGTAGCAGTAATCGATTCGCTTCATCCACCACGCATAATCCGTCTCTTTATGGTAATCCCAGCGGTACAGCGGATTCCCCCAAAGCTGGCCTGTCGCCGAAAAAGAGTCCGGCGGGCATCCTGCCACAGCCACAGGTGTCAACGTCTCATCCAGCTGGAAAAGCTCCGGGTTTGCCCAGGTATCTGAACTGTCAAAAGCCACATAGATGGGAATATCCCCGATAATCTCAATCTTCTTCTTGTTCGCATAGTTTTTTAATGCAAACCATTGTTTTGCAAAGAGATACTGCTGGAACTGATAAAAGGCCACTTCCTCTGCATACTCTGCGGCATATTTCTTCATCGCCGCCTCTTTGCGCAGTTTAATATCCTCGTCCCACTCGGCCCAGCTCTTGCCGCCGAAGGCATTCTTTACCGCCATA
>CAJUFU010000034.1:8229-31808 GCA_910585555.1 uncultured Lachnospiraceae bacterium | reverse complement strand
CTTTCCCTACACGACGCTCTTCCGATCTGAGCGTTCATAACCACCTTTTTATTTGTATTTGTAGTCAGATATTGCGGGTATAGTGTTCCAAGAAAGCTGGAAGCGCTGATGTTTGGACTGGACGGGGTTGCACTTTTATGTATCTGGGGATACAAACACACCAATATGTACTATAATACGGTTTCCTTTGTAACGGATGGCATAGTACCTCATCTTGTCTTGGGGAGGGGACCATTTTATTATATTTTCCTGATTCAGCTGATTATCCAGCTGATGGGGTGTTTTCTCATTACCATGTATGCGAATAGAAGGTCAAAGAAAGGGCGTATGAAACTTAACGTCCTGACCTTGGGCATATGTTGCTTGTTCCCCATTATTGGTCTGGTCTTAAGCTTGAGCCGGGTGATTGATGGTTTTGATGTGGTTCCGGGATTTGAGGCAATTGGGATTTTGGGATTTGGGATTGTAATAATTTTTTATCATGTTTTTGACTTGTCTATCTCGGCTCATGAGGAAGTTATCAAGTCTATGGATGAAGCGGTGTTGATTCTGGATGCGAACGGAGGATTTATAGAGGCGAACGATAAGGCGGAAGAACTGTTTCATGTATTGTCCAGCTATAAAAAAGGTGACAGTGTAAGTGAGAAGAGATTAAAAGACATTTTAGCTGACAAGAATAATTTTGAGTACAATAATGGCAACCACAGTTTTGAAGTTCATGTCAATAAGATATGGAACAAAAGGATTTTGGCCGGTTATGCGATTGTGTTTATGGATGTGACGGAGAATAAAATGCAGCTTCAGCAGATGCAGACTTTGAAAGCGAATGCGGAGAATGCAAACAAGGCAAAATCGGAATTCCTGGCCAGGATGTCCCATGAGATTCGTACCCCGATCAATGCGGTCCTTGGAATGAATGAGATGGTGTTACGGGAGTCCAAGGAGCCGGAAATCAAGAAATATTCCATGGATATTAGGTCCTCGGCGCAGACTTTGCTGGGAATCATCAATGATATTTTGGATTTTTCCAAGATAGAGTCCGGTAAATTGGAGATTATTCCGGCGGAATATGAGCTGAACAGTATGTTGAATGATCTGTTTAATATGTTCTCTCTTCGAACCCAGGAGAAGGGATTAAAATTTGAAATCGTGGTAGACCCGAAACTGCCGTCGAAACTTTATGGGGATGATATCCGTATCAGACAGGTAATCAGCAATTTCTTGAGTAATGCAGTGAAATATACCGAAAAGGGTACGGTTACGTTTACATTGGCTGGAAAAATAGAAGAGGACACTGTTATCCTGCATTTTATGGTAAAAGATACGGGAATGGGAATCAGACAGGAGAATATGTCCAAATTATTCATGGCCTTTGAACGTTTTGATGAAATGAAGAACCGGTACATCGAGGGAACTGGTCTTGGCATGAATATCTCGGCACGGATATTGAAATTGATGGGTGCCGATCTGAAAGTAGAGAGTGTCTATGGGAAGGGGAGCAGTTTCAGTTTTGATTTGCGTCAGCGGATTATTGAGAAGGAACCTATTGGCAGTTTCCAGGAGCGTGCCAGAAAGGCAGCCGTTGAATATGTCTATCAGACGAGCTTTACGGCGCCGGAAGGGGAGATTCTGCTAGTGGACGATAATCGTGTGAACAGGAAGGTGTTCTGTGGTCTGTTGAAACAGACGAGAGTGCGGATTAAAGATGTGGGGAGTGGAAAAGAGTGTCTGGAAGAGATTCAAAGGAAGCATTATGACATGATTTTCCTGGACCATATGATGCCGGAGATGGATGGGATGGAGACGATGAGCAGGATGAAGCAGATGCAGGATAACCGGTGTGCGGATACGCCGGTCATCATGTTGACAGCCAATGCAATCATGGGAGCCAGAGAAAACTATTTAGCGGCCGGTTTTGATGATTTTCTTGCAAAACCCATTGAGCAGGAAAAACTGGATAAGATTATGATACAGTGGATGCCGCCTGAGAAGATACGAAGCAGTGTCTAAAGGGGTTGATGAGACAAGAAGAAGGAAAAAGATTGAAAAATAGTGATGCGCAAAGGAAAGCGCAGAAATGAGGTGAAGAATGAAAGAAACTCTTAAGATCAAAGTGGAGGCGCCCATTTACACGGTGGTGTCGGATGTTACTTTTGCCCAGGTGGATACCTGGTTTGGGCATACGAGAAGGGACTTGAAAATGGATATTATATATCCGGAAGATAACACCAGAAAGTACCCTTGTATCGTCTGGATCTGTGGTGGTGCCTGGGCAGTCATGGACAGGTCGGCTCATCTGGCTTATCTGTCTCAGCTTGCAAGGAGCGGCTTTGTGGCAGCCAGCGTGGAGTATCGTACCACCAATGAGGGACCTTTTCCAATACAGCTTCAGGATGTGAAGGCCGGTATTCGCTATCTGAAAGCACACAGTGAACGTTTTCATATTGACGTGGAGCATTTTGGGGTAATGGGAGAGTCTGCGGGCGGTTACCTGACAGCGATGGCAGCTTTGGTGGATGACAAGGCATATGATGTGGGTGCATTTACAGAGTTTTCCAGCAAGGTACAGGCGGCCTGTCCCTGGTATCCGCCTGCAGATGTGACAGTCTTTTCTTATCCGTCAGCGGAGAAGGCGGCAGCTACACCGGAATCTTTGCTGTTTGGTAAAAATGTGGCCTTGTATAAGGAGGAGGCGGAGAAAATCTGCCCGGTTACTTATGTGACAAAGGACGCGCCGCCTTTTATGATCATACATGGCAGACAGGATAAGACAGTACCTTTTACACAGGGAGAACTTTTGCACGATAAGCTGGAAGCGGCAGGTGCAGATGTGAGACTGCTCGTCTTAGAGGATGCGGACCATGCGGACGTCCGGTTTTTCCAGGAGGAGATTTGGCAGCGGATTATTGCCTTTTTCCGGGACAAACTGGGTACAGGGAAAGAATGAGAGAGGAAGCGGATGAGCTATTATTTAGTAGATTTTGAAAATGTAAAAAAAGATGGCTTGGATGGCATTCATAAGCTTGGCAAAGAGGATAGAGTGTGCATTTTTTACAGTAAAAATGCGGACAGTATCACCTTTGACCAGCATCGACGGATTATAGAATCCCAGGCGGCCATTGAGTTTTGTAAAGTAGAGGTGGGGAGTAAGAACGCGCTGGATTTTCAGCTTGCTACGCAACTGGGTTTTCTGATCGCTAATAAGAGTGCGGAGCAGTATTTTATCGTGAGTAAAGACAAGGGATTTGAGATTTTGAGCGGTTACTGGAAAAGCCGCAATGTGAATGTGACCTTGATTGCGGATATCACAGGGCGCAGTCATACCCAGGAGGTGGAGGAAACAAGAGCCAAATTAAAAGAGCTTCTGAAAGAAGAGGAAGATGTGGATGTAGATGAAATTCAGAAGATTATGCAGCAGTATAAGACAAAGCAGGGTATCAGCAATGCGCTGATGAAAAAGTATCCCAGTAAGGATAATAAGAAATCAAGCAAAATTTATAAGACGATCAAACCCCTTCTTGCAGACAAGAAAGGAAGTTGAGTAGCTGTGCTGATACAGGGGATACTGGTATCAGGATTGAATTAGGAGGAAATATTATGAAAAGAAGAATGAAGAAACGATTGGTAGTGGGTGTGATGATTGTATTGACAGGATTGGTCTGCTGTGCCTGTGGCGCACAAGGCGCTTCTGCGGATAATTTGGAGGGGAGCCTTAGTGAGATTATGGCTTCTTTGTATGAAAATGCAGATCTGGACCAGGATTTCAGAGATGTGCTTGACAGTTATGAGACTTATGAGCTGACGGATGAGATGAAGGTATCCGTTCTGGGAACAGACGAGATTACCTATAAAGAGGGCGTGGTGTCTATGCCGATGATGTCATCCGTGGCTTATCAGTGTGTGCTTTTGCGTGTGGAAGCGGGAGATGTGGATACGGTGAAGCAGGCTCTTAAGGAGAATGCCAATCCCGATAAATGGGTCTGTGTCAGCGCGGAGACGACATTAATTGAAAGCCGTGGGGATGTGATCTTTTTTATCATGTGTGATAAGGATACCGCCTATGCTATGAACAGCGCTTTCCAGAATCTATAAACCGCTTCTTGCGGCCTTGACTGCGGATTTCTGTGTTCTGTATGCTGCAAAGTGAAGGGTCCTGCATGGACAACAGTGTCTGTGCAGGACCTTTTTATGGATTTTTAGTTGGATTTTACTTCCTTCCAAAGGGTGTTATAGAGGGAATCTCCTTCTTCGCCCAGATAGATATAAGTTTCCAGATTTTCATATTGGGACAAATCCGGAAAAGCGATGGGAGAGTTTTTGATGCTCTCATCTTCAATCAAGGCACGGGCTGCATCATTGGGAGTGGAGTAAGTTATGTACTCAAAGTTTTTAAGAGCAATGTCATCGCGGCACATGAAATCTATGAATTTCTCAGCGTTTTCTTTATTGGGGGCATCCTTCAAAATCACCCAGGAATCAATCCAGACATTAGTACCTTCCTTTGGAATAACATATTCCAAATCGGGATTTTCACGCTGGGTGTAGATGGCTTCTCCGGAGTAGATCACACCGATGGCAGCCTCCCCGCCAATCATCTTATCCCGTACCTGATCGATGACATAAGCCTGCACCAGCGGCTTTTGTTCAATCAGGTCGTTTTTGGCGGTGTCCAGTTCAGAGGCATCCAACGTATTCATGGAAAAGCCATTCTTTTTCTGGGCCACCATAAAGGCGTCACGCACGGAATCCTGCATGAGAATGTTATCGGCATATTTTTCATCCCAAAGCTGTGCCCAGCTTGAAATGGGTTCTTCCACCATAGTCTTGTTGTAAAGGATGCCTACAGTCCCCCAGCAGTAAGGAACGGCGTATTGGTTGCCAGGATCAAAAGCTTTGGACTGTTCAAAGTACTGTGCGCCAATATTCTTTTTGGCGTTGGGTATGTTGTCAAAGTTGAGGGGGAAAAGCATATCATTTTCAATCATCTTACTGATCATATAATCGGAGGGACATACCACATCGTAGGAAGCAGAGCCGGATTCAACTTTGGGATACATGATTTCGTTGGTCTCGAATTCATCATAGACAACTTTGATACCGGTTTCTTCTTCGAACAGTTCCAGAGTATCCGGATCGAGATATTCGCCCCAGTTATAAACGATGACTTCGCCGTTTTCACCGCCCTTAGAGGAGCCGCAGCCAGTGAGAACCACAGGTAAGGATAGGGATAAAACAAGGAACATAATAGGACAAATTTTATTTTTCATAATTTCCTCCGTTTCAAATTGCTTTTTCTGGATTCTTTTGTGATTTATTTTTTGCAGGGGCCATATTTACCAGTAGTAGTAAAACCAGGACTGTCACAAAGATGAGTGTGGACAATGCATACATTTCCGGTTTGATTCCTTTTTTTACTTCTGTATAAATCTTAGTGGATAAGGTATCAACGCCAGCTCCTTTGGTAAAGTGGGTAATGATAAAATCATCCAGGGACATGGTGAAAGCCATCAGGAAACCGGAAAGGATACCTGGCAGAAGGTCCGGGAAAACCACTTTAAAAAAGGCTGTCGTATGGGAGGCCCCCAGGTCCAGTGCCGCCTCGTATGTACTGGGATTCAGCTGTTTCATACGCGGCATGATACTTAAGATCACATAGGGAATATTAAAAGTAATATGTGATAAAAGTATTGTGCCCAGGCCAAAGCGCAGCCCCATGCTGATAAAAAGGAGCATCAAAGAAATGCCAGTGACGATCTCTGCGTTTAGCATGGGAATGTTCGTAATCCCCATCAGCAGCGTGCGGGCTCCCTTTTTCATGCTGTTCATGGCTATGCAGGCGACCGTGCCGATGACGGTAGCTGCAAAAGCGGAGATAAATGCAATCAGCAGAGTGTTGCCAAGCGCCTCCAATATCTCCTCATTTTGAAAAAGAGAAGCGTACCATTTGAAGGTAAATCCGCCCCATTTAGACCGCGTTTTGCTGGCGTTAAAGGACAGCACGATTAACGTTGCAATGGGGGCATATAAAAAAAGGAAGATGAGAGCAGTGTAAATATTTTTCGCAGTATTTTTCATAGCATAGCCCCCTCTCCTTCTTTATCAAAAACAGCGGATGCAATCATGTTGAGGATGATGAAAATCATCAGCACGATAGAGAGGCCGCTGCCCAAATGCCAGTTGGAAGCCTGGGTAAATTCCTGTTCAATCACATTGCCGATCAACAAAATCTTACTGCCGCCCAGCAGAGTGCTGATCACAAAGGTGGTAAGTGCCGGTACAAATACCATGGTGATGCCGCTGATGATGCCAGGTATGGACAGGGGCAGAATAATGCGGAAAAAAGTATGTACACTACCGGCGCCAAGGTCTCTTGAGGCATCTAATACGTTTTCATCAATCTTGGATAACACATTGTAGAGTGGCAGTACCATAAAAGGCAGGAAGTTATATACCATGCCCAGAATGATTGCGTAGGGTGTGTTAATGATATTGATGTTTGGCAGATGTAATATATTCAGTATACTGTTAATGACACCGCTTTTTTCTAATAAGGTCTGCCATGCGAGGGTGCGGAGTAAAAAGTTCATCCACATAGGCAGGATAAAAATCAAGATAATAAAACTGTGCTGGTTCACTTTCATATTGGACAAAATCATGGCAAGCGGATAAGCCAGCAAAAAGCAGATCAGGGTGCTGATCAGGGATAAAAGCAATGAAAGCCACAGCGCTTTTGCGTGTTCCGCGGTGGCGATTGCCGTGATATTTTCCAGCGTGAAAGCACCTGTCTTATCGGTTAGGCCGTAGTAGAAGATCATACACAGCGGAATGATGATGAACATAACTGACCACAGCACATAGGGAGTAGAGAGCCATTTGTTTTTAGATGTCAATTGCCACAGCCTCCTCATCTTCGGATTCCGGTTTGTTCATAATCTGGATGTTAAAGGGGTCTACCTGGATGCCAACCTCTTTTCCTACAGGGAACAGGGTAGTGGAGTGAACCAGCCACTCAAAGCCGGCCGCCATCACTTCCATCTCATAGTGGACACCCTTAAAAATCAGATGGGTGACCACGCCTTGGATAGTGCCTTTAGAAGGTTCTACCAGATTGACATCTTCCGGACGAATGACCACATCTACCGGTTTGTTGCGGCCAAAGCCTGTGTCTACGCAGGCAAAGCGGGTCCCTAGGATGTTTACCAATTTATCTTCTATCATGGTGGCGGGAATGATATTGCTGTCCCCGATAAAGTCCGCTACAAAAGCATTTTCCGGCTCATTATAGATGGATTCCGGAGAGCCAATCTGCTGGATATATCCTTGATTCATGACGACGATGGTGTCGGACATGGTAAGGGCTTCCTCCTGGTCATGGGTGACATAGACGAAGGTGATTCCCAGCTCATTTTTCATGCGAATCAGCTCGTACTGCATTTCCTGGCGCAGCTTGAGATCAAGGGCGCCTAGGGGCTCATCCAGAAGAAGGACCTTGGGTTCGTTGACAATGGCGCGGGCAATGGCAATACGTTGCTGCTGGCCGCCGCTTAAGGAACCGGGCATACGGTTCCCATAATCTTCCAGATTCACAAGTTTCAGGGCATAACGAATCTTATCCTCTATGTAGCTTTTGGATTTTTTCTTTATTTTCAGACCGAAGGCAATATTTTCTGCAATTGTCATATGGGTAAACAGGGCATATTTTTGAAAGACAGTATTTAACTGCCTTTTATTCGGCGGAATCTTCGTGATATCTGCGCCGTCAAAGATGATCTTGCCGGTGTCAGGATTGGTAAAGCCTCCCAGGATACGCAGTGTGGTGGTTTTTCCACAACCGCTGGGACCAAGCAGCGTGACAAACTCGTTTTCATGTATGTTCAGATTCAACCCGTCCAGAATCATTTGTCCGTCAAAGGATTTAGAGATGTCAACCAGTTGGATTAATTCTTTTTCCATGGGGTAAGTCCCTCCTGTGTATAATATAATCTTGGGGGTATTTCAAAAATTGGGCGGTGTGCTGATCCATAAAAATACGGCGCCGCTCTTGCCGCCTGCTTTAATATAGTGCTCCGAATCCGGCGTGAAATAGAAGGCCTCTCCCTTTTTGGCCTTGATGCTGCGGTTTCCCACAATGATGGTGACAGAGCCGGAGAGGATATAGCCGAATTCTTCCCCTTCATGGGGCTGATCAGGATACGTGGAACCGTCCGCCTCCAGAGTAACCCGGATAGGTTCCATCATATTTTTCTGTGCATTGGGAATAATCCACTCTATTTTGTTGTGGAGTTCCGTATCCACTTTTTCAAAAAAATCGTCTTTGCCAAAAACGATCTGCTCATCGTCTGCGTCGTTGAAGAAGTCTTTCAGATTGGAGCCAAGACATTGTAAAATATCCATCAGTGTGGCGATGGAAGGCGATGTCACATCGTTTTCCAGCTGGCTGATAAAGCCCTTTGAAAGCTCACAGCGGTCTGCCAGTTCTTCCTGTGTCAGCCCCTTTTTATTTCGGAGTTCTTTGATTTTGTTTCCCAGATCCATCCGGGTGGTATTTGTGTCCATTATGTCTCCCTAATTCAGTAAAAATAAACTAAAAGTTTACTAAAGCTAAACATGCACTGAATCCCATTATACAAGAATGTAGAGGTATGTCAATGGGAAATTACAAAATATTGCAAATAATGCGAAACTTGTGAAATTCGGTTAGGCTTTACATCTTTTTGATTCACTGCTATAATAATGATGACAGTTGACAGGCAGGTGATATGAAATAGCTTGACAGGGTAAAGGAGTAGTAGAAAATATTTTAGATGGAAAGCAGCAAAGAGGGATAGAGATGAGCGAGGATAAATATGTTGCATATGTGTCTACCTACACAGTGGGGAAGGCGGATAAATATGGGATTAGGATTTATGATGTGGATGTAAAGAACGGCAGAATGATGGAGAAGAATCAGGTAAAAATAACCAATTCTTCCTATATAACTATCTCCCACAATCAAAAGTATCTTTATTCCATCACTGATTTTGGGGTAGAGGCCTACAAGATTTTGAAAAACGGCGATTTGGATGTGATCAACGAAGGCTCCATCAATGGGATGAGAGGGTGTTATCTGTCTACGGATTATGAGGATAAGCTTCTTTTTGTGGGCGGATATCATGATGGTAAGATTACGGTACTTCGTCTGCAAGAGGACGGCGGTATCGGAGAGATTACCGATGAAGTCTATCATAAGGGACTTGGGAGTATTGCAGAGCGTAATTTCCGTCCCCATGTGAACTGTGTGAAGATGACCAGGGACAATCATTATCTGTGTGCCGCAGACTTAGGACTTGATCATGTGAACGTATATCGGGTGGATCATGTAAATGGAAAGCTCAAACCCATCGATATGATTCGCAGTGAACAGGAATCTGCGCCCCGCCATCTGAAGTTTTCCAAAGACGGCAGAATTCTTTATATTGTACACGAACTGAAGAATTATATTGATGTCTATACTTATGAGGAAATAGGCGGGAATCCGGAATTTGAGAAGATACAGACAATTTCCACATTAAACGATTACCATGCGGGCGGTTCTGCGGCCAGTGCTCTGAATATTTCAGAGGATTTCAAGTATCTGACCAGTTCCAATGCGGGCGATAACAGTGCCATTGTCTATAAGATCGATCAGAAGACCGGGATGCTTACGAAGATATTCTGTCTGCCGATCAGCGGGGATTATCCCAAGGATGCGATTCTTTTCCCGGACAATAAGCATTTGGTATCTTTGAATCATGAGTCAAATACCATGACCTTCTTTACCGTGGATTTAAAAAACGGGCTGCTGGTTATGAACGGCAAAGAGGTGAAAGTGAATCAGCCAAACTGCATTATTTTCCATAAACTTGCCCAGTAGGCGGCATAGCCAAGAATCCTTCTGCATATACATTTACCAGTATATGCAGGAGGTTTTTTTATGGATTTATTACAGAATAATACATATGACCTGTATAAAGATATACAGCTTAGAACGGGAGGAGAAATCTATCTGGGTGTGGTGGGCCCTGTCAGGACAGGTAAGTCTACCTTTATCAAACGGTTTATGAATCTGTTGGTCCTTCCTTATATGGAAGATGAGCATGAAAAGGAACGTGCCCAGGATGAAATGCCCCAGAGTGCGGGCGGCAAGACCATCACAACCACAGAGCCTAAGTTTATCCCTAAGGAGGCGGCCCATGTTAAATTGGGGACGGACATCGATGTAGATGTGCGTTTGATTGACTGCGTGGGATATATGGTGGAGGGCGCCGCGGGCCATATGGAAAAAGATGCGGAGCGTATGGTCAAGACGCCCTGGTCGGTGGAAGAGATTCCCTTTACAAAAGCAGCGGAGATTGGTACGAGAAAGGTGATCAAAGATCATTCCACCATCGGGATTGTGGTGACCTGTGACGGTTCTTTTGGGGAACTTGCCAGAGAAAACTTCTTAGATGCGGAGGAACGTACCATCAAAGAACTGCAGGCCCTTGGGAAACCTTTTATTGTGCTTTTAAATTCTGCAAAACCATATGCGGAAGAGACCAGGACGCTGGCGGATGAGATCAGTGAGAAATATCAGGTGACCGTCATGCCGGTAAACTGTGAACAGCTGAAAAAAGAAGACATCAATCACATTATGGAAAACATTCTCTATGAATTTCCACTTACCATGATTGAGTTTTATATGCCCAAGTGGGTGGAAATGCTTTCCTGTGATCATAAGATGAAGAAAGACATTATTCTGCAGATCAAACAGTTGATGACAGACCTGAACAATATACGGGATATCACGGCAGATCATTTTGTGATGGAGAGCGAATACATTAAAAAGTGCAAGCTTGACGGCGTGAATATGTCAGATGGCAGTGTGCGGATTATTCTGGATGTGGACGACGCCTACTACTATGAAATGTTAAGTGACTTGGTTGGAGAGACGATCGGAAGTGAATACCAGCTTCTTGCAACCCTGCGTGAGATGGCGAAGATGAAGCGGGAGTATGTGAAAGTTCTCCATGCCTTAGAAGCGGTACGGTATAAGGGATATGGTGTGGTGATGCCGGACCGTGAAGAGATTGTGCTAGAGAAACCGGAACTGATCAAACAGGGAAATAAGTTCGGCGTGAAAATAAAGGCGGAGAGTCCCAGCATTCATATGATCAAAGCCAGTATCGAAACGGAGATTTCACCCATTGTGGGCACAGAGGAACAGGCCAGGGATTTGATTCAGTATATTTCTGATACGGGCACCAGTGAGGAAGGCATCTGGGAGACCAATATTTTTGGAAAGACAGTGGAGCAGTTAGTCAATGACGGTATCACCGGCAAGATTTCCATGATCAACGAGGAGAGCCAGGCGAAATTACAGGAGACCATGCAGAAGATTGTCAATGACAGCAATGGCGGTATGGTGTGCATTATTATTTAACGATTGCGGTTTTACGGCTTCTGTGATATTTTATGGTATACTAGAGGAGAGGCAACAGAAGACGCAGGAACGTACAAGAAGAATAGGGATGACAATAGTGGGTGTGCGGGTCTGTGGGTTCAGCGTCGGAATGTTTAATTTTTCGGTGCTGGGCCTTGCCCTGTTTTACCTTTTTTAACAGGATGGCGGCAAAGCCGCTTAGGTACGGGAAGAATTGATTGCGGAGACAAGGGTGGGATGTTATAATCATTAGAGTATCAACAGAAAGGCGGTAAGTAGATGAATCCAGTATACGAAAAACTTTTAAAATGTTATGCGTGTTACAAAGAAAAAATTGATTTCGAGCCAAAGATAGCGGTGGTGCTCGGCTCCGGGCTTGGAAATTTTGCGAAAGTGGTGGATGTGAAGGCAGAACTTCCCTACAGCGAGATTGAGGGCTTTCCGGTATCCACCGTGCCGGGACATGCTGGGAAGTTTATCTTTGGCTATATCAATGAGCTTCCCGTAGTACTGATGCAGGGACGGGTACATTATTATGAAGGATATCCGATCACTGATGTGGTACTGCCGGCAAGATTGATGAAAATGATGGGGGCGAAGATATTGTTTTTGACCAACGCATCCGGCGGTATTAATCCGTCTTTTCATGCGGGAAGTCTGATGCTGATTCAAGACCATATCTCACTTTTTGCACCAAATCCTTTGATTGGTCCTAATATTGATGAGCTGGGGACCAGATTTCCGGATATGTCTCATGTTTATGATGAGGATTTACAGGAGATTATCAGGAAAACGGCTAAAGATAACGATATTGAGCTGTTTGAAGGCGTGTATGCGCAGCTTACGGGCCCCTCTTTTGAATCTCCTGCCGAGATACAGATGCTTCATAAGATGGGGGCAAGTGCTGTGGGCATGAGTACTGTGGTGGAGGCTATTGCGGCAAATCATATGGGGATGAAGATCTGCGGTGTCTCTTGTGTCAGCAATTTGGCGGCGGGGATGAACAGCGCGCCGCTCACCCATGAGGAAGTGCAGGAGGCCGCTAATGCGGTGGCGCCGAAGTTTGAGAAACTGTTGGTGGAGTCAATCACAAAGTTTGGGACGGTTCTTTAAGAAGCAAAAGCGCATTGCCTCGCCCTTCATGGGGAGGGAGTGCGCTTTGTATATGATACAATAGACGCAGGGGAGTGAGGCTATGATTTCAGAGGAAAAGATTCGGAATTTGATTACGAGGGCTATTGCTGCGCGGAAAAAGGCATATTCTCCTTATTCTCATTATCAGGTGGGAGCGGCACTTTTGTCGGAAGACGGACAGGTCTTTTCTGGCTGTAATATTGAAAATGCGGCTTATTCGCCTACAATCTGTGCTGAGCGGACTGCTTTTTTTAAGGCAGTCAGTGAGGGAAACAGGGGATTTTTGGCAATTGCCATAACAGGCAGTCCGGCCGGCGAAGAGATTACGCAGTTTGCCTATCCCTGCGGTGTATGCAGGCAGGTGATGATGGAATTTTGTAATCCGGCGGCTTTTTTGATTATCGTTGCCAAATCACCGGAAGAGTACAGGTGTATGACGCTTCAGGAATGTCTGCCGGATGGTTTTGGCCCGGCTAATTTGGGATAAAAGGGAAGGAAATTATGAATATCAGATTTTATAATGCAAAAATATTGACCATGCAGGATGAACAGCTGATAGAGGGAGAACTCTGGGTACAGAATCAAAAAATCCTCTATGTGGGCGACGGCAGCGATGTGGACGCGGTTTATCAGGAGCTGTCGCTTGAAAGCATTGTTTGGGACAGGGAGATTGATTGTGCAGGTAATCTTTTGATGCCGGGCTTTAAGAATGCCCATACCCATTCGGGTATGACACTTCTTCGATCGTATGCGGACGATATGCCGCTTTCTGATTGGCTGAACAAACAGGTTTTTCCGATAGAAGCCAAGATGGACGGTGAGATGATTTATCATCTGACGAAGCTGGCGGTTTTGGAATATCTGACCAGCGGTGTCACTGCAATCTTTGATATGTACCTGACACCGGAAACCATCGCCCAGGCTTGTGTGGATATGGGGATGCGCTGTGTACAGGTCAGCGGCCAGAATAATTTCAGCCAGTCTCTGGAATTGACGGAACGCATGTATCAGAACCTGAATCATGACAATCCGCTCCTTAGCTATTTTATCGGATTTCATGCGGAGTACACCTGTTCAAGAGAACTTCTGGAAAGTGTAGCCGCGTTGGCCCATAAATACCAGGCGCCGGTTTTTACCCATTTGTCAGAAACCCAGGCGGAAGTGGAGGGTTGTAAAGAACGTTATGGTATGTCTCCGGTGAAATTCCTGGATTCTCTGGGGATGTTTGATTATGGCGGCGGGGGATACCACTGCGTTTACCTGGATGAGGAAGATATGGATATTTTTCAGAACAGGGGACTTAGTGTGGTGACTAATCCGGGTTCCAATACCAAACTGGCCAGCGGCATTGCGCCTATTTCAGCGTATTTGAAAAGAGGTATCAATGTGGCGATTGGAACGGACGGTCCAGCCAGCAATAACTGTCTGGATATGTTCCGGGAAATGTTTTTGGTCACAGGACTGGCCAAACTGCGTGAACAGGATGCATCTGCGGTAGATGCCTGGGAAGTCTTAAAGATGGCCACGGTGGGCGGCTCTAAAGCCATGAATCTGCCGGATACGGATGTTCTTGCCAAGGGAAAGCAAGCGGATATCATCCTGATAGACTTGCACCAGCCTAATATGCAGCCGCTTAATAATATTCCGAAGAATCTTGTCTACAGCGGGAGTAAGCAGAATGTGAAGATGACCATGATACAGGGCCGGATTTTGTATGAGAACGGGCAGTTTACGAAAGCGTATGATGTAGAAGAAATCTATAGAAAGGCGAATGAGATTATTCTAAGTCTCAGGTAAATATGGATGCTTTGTTTTTGGCAGGCGTGATTGTACTTTTGGTCGTGCTTTTCATGGGGAAAGAATATATTGACAGCAGAACCTTTCAAAAAAGGATGTTGGAGAAGCTGTATCAAAGTTATGGCAGGGAACCTGACCGGACTTACGGCGCGGAAGAACTAGATCATATCAGCATGTACTATAGCAAGCATCGCTGCCAGGGGCAGATTGATGATATTACGTGGAATGATCTGCACCTGAATGAGATCTATGAGCGTATGAATACGTCTAGCAGTGCGGCGGGGGATGAATATCTGTATTACAGGCTTCGCACGCCGGTGGACGATATAGAGCAGATGGCGGATATGGAGCGGCGGATTGTCTTCTTTATGGAGCATGAGCCGGAGCGGCGGAAAGTACAGGGCATTTTTTATCGCCTGGGAAGGATGAGACGGTATTCCATCTATGAGTACCTGGATAATCTGGAATCTCTGGGTGAGAGAAAGAACGGCGTCTATCTGCTATATGATCTGGCGGCTCTGGCGGGCTTTGGTATGATGTTCTATTCTCTGCCGGCAGGTATGGTAGTGCTGTTAATTGTACTGTGTCATAATCTGATTAGTTACTTTAAAGAATACAAAGAAATAGAACCCTATATCAGCAGCTTTCGATATATCCGCAGGCTGATTGCCTGTGCAGAGGAGATGGGCCGGGAGCAGTTACAGCCGCTTTCGGGCAAGCTAAACAGATTACGGGAGTGCTGTCAGCAGTTAAAGGGCTTTCTTCGGAATTCCTATTTGGTCATCTCGGCGGAAAAAGGAAACGGCAATCCCCTGGAAGTGGTACTTGATTATCTTCGGATGCTTTTTTATCTGGATTTGATACAGTTTAACAGGGCGCTTGCGGCCCTGCGGGGGCATATGGACGAAGTGGACGAGATGATTACCATATTGGGAGAAATTGAGACAGATGTGGTGGTGGGCGCTTATCGGACGAGTCTGTCAGGGGCGTATTGTGTACCGAAGCTGCATTATGATGAGCGGAAAGATATTTTCCTGCGTGTGGAGAATCTCTATCATCCCCTTTTGGCAGATCCTGTCAAAAATTCTTTGTCGGTCACAAGAGGCGTCCTTTTAACAGGGTCAAATGCTTCCGGTAAGTCTACGTTTCTGCGGGCGGTGGCAGTTGCAGGGGTACTCTCACAGACCATTCATACCTGTCCGGCGAGTGATTATGAGGCGCCTTTTTTTCGGATTTATTCTTCCATGTCTCTGCAGGATGATCTGACGGGCGGCGACAGTTATTATATGGTGGAAATCAAATCCATAAAGCGGATATTGGAGCAGGCCATGCGAAAGGATGCGGGACCGGTGCTTTGTTTTGTGGATGAGGTGCTTCGAGGCACCAATACGGTGGAGCGGATTGCGGCTTCCACCCAGATCATGAAAGTGCTTGCCGGGGGGCGCACCCTCTGTTTTGCGGCTACCCATGATGTGGAACTGACCAGGCTTTTAGCGGCAGTCTACGACAATTATCACTTTGAGGAAACGATAGAGGAGGAAGATATCTTTTTTCCTTATCTTCTGTGCAAGGGACCGGCATCTTCCCGCAATGCGATTGCACTTCTTAAAATGTTAGGATATGACCGAAAAATCGTGGAGGAAGCGGAGGCGATGGCAGAAAGATTTCTGAAAAGCGGAAGCTGGGGACTGTGATTTTGGCAGTGTAGATGTGTTGTTTTTGAAGAAGAATGACAGGAAGGGAAATATATGATATGAAGGTAACAATCTATACGGATGGGGCGGCCCGGGGCAATCCGGAGGGGCCTGGCGGATATGGTGTGGTTTTGCAATATGTGGATCCGAAGGGGATTTTGCATGAGCGGGAGTATTCTGCAGGGTATAAAAGAACCACCAATAACCGTATGGAATTGATGGCGGCGATTGTGGGTTTGGAAGCTCTCACAAAGCCCTGCGATGTGACACTGGTGTCAGACTCTAAATATGTGACGGATGCCTTTAACCAGCATTGGATTGAGAGCTGGTTGAAAAGGGGATGGAAGACGGCCGGAAAGAAGCCTGTAAAGAATGTAGATCTTTGGGAACGTCTTCTTAAGGCAAAAGAACCCCACAAGGTTACATTTTGCTGGGTGAAAGGGCATGACGGACATCCGGAAAATGAGCGTTGTGACAAGTTGGCTACTACGGCGGCGGATGGCGTTGTCTTACTTGACGATGAGGGACTAAGCGTGCTATAATAGGCCTAGTTTTGAGGCTGTACTGGTTATTTTATATAGGAAGAGAGAAGGTTGAAGCAGATGACGAATTTGATTTTATTTGTAAACTCATTTTTATCCTACTTATTGTGCTTTTTATTGATTGTGGCATTGGTGGTTGTGGCCTGTATCATCGGTGTAAAGTGGCGTAAAAGTAAGGATGCGAAGGCAGCGCAGACTGCTGGTTCGGATGAGGCACAGCAGACAACCATATAGGCATTTTTGCGGGGGAGAGCAAGGGGCTTTCCCCTATTTTATGATATAGGAAATTGTTCCGGATTTACGAGGCTGCGAAGCAGATCTCGCAATCGAGCTTTGCTCGAATTTATAGTATATAGGAAAGTTTTCGGATTTTTGAGTTTGCGAAGCAAATCTCGTAATCGAGCTTTGCTCGATTAATGTTAAGGAAGGAGGCAGGATGGCTAAGTCGCCTAATCAGAAATTAAAGTTACTATATTTATTAAAGATTCTGACAGAGCAGTCCGATGAAGACCACTGCCTGAGTGCCCAGGCCTTGATTGATGCGCTGGCGGCCTATGAGATTAGGGCGGAGAGGAAGAGTATCTATGATGATATTGCGCAGTTAAATGACTTTGGCTATGATATCGTTCTTGTAAAGTCTAAGAGCGGCGGCGGATACTATCTGGCAGGCAGGGATTTTGAGCTGGCGGAATTGAAGCTGCTTGTGGAGACGGTGCAGGCTTCAAGGTTTCTGACGGTCAAAAAATCCAGGGAACTGATTAGTAAGATAGAGAAATTGGCTTCCAAAGCGCAGGCGGGGCAGTTACAGCGTCAAGTCTATGTGGCCAACCGCGTGAAGACGGCCAATGAGAGTATCTATTACATAGTGGACGATATCCACAGAGCCATACAAAATAACGAACAGATATCTTTTCAGTATCTGGAATGGAATCTGGACAAGGAATTGGTGCCGCGGCGGGATGGGAGAAGATACAAGATCAGTCCCTGGGCGCTTACCTGCAAGGATGAGAATTACTATCTGATTGCCCATGACGGGGAGGAGGATAAGATTAAGCACTTCCGGGTGGATAAGATGGGCAAAATTGAGATTCTAAATGGTGTCAGACGGGAAGGCGCATCCCTTTTTGAGCGCTTTGATATCGCGGATTATGCCAATAAGACCTTTGGCATGTATGGCGGGCAGGAGGAGGTTGTGACATTGGCCTTTGAAAACCGTTTCATCGGGGTGGTGATCGACCGCTTTGGCAAAGATGTCTCTGTGAGGCATCGGGATGAGAAACACTTTACGGTGCGGGTCAAAGTGGCTGTCAGCGGACAGTTCTTCGGCTGGCTGACAGGGCTTGGCGCGGGCGCCTGTATTGTGTCACCTAAGGAGGTTTCACAGGCCTATCAGCGTCATGTACAGGCGGTAATGGCACAATATGAGTAAGGCGCCGTCCGCCACATAAATGTTTCGGAATGGAGCGTAAGACAAAATATAAGGGAAGGTTCGAGTGCGCAACGTCCCAGAATGGAGAATAGATATGGAAATACAATTTGCAGATCGTATGAAAGACTATGAGGAGGGGATTTTTCAGGTCTTAAATGAAAAGAAAACACAGATGGAGAGCCAGGGGCGTAAGATTTATAATCTGTCTGTGGGCACACCGGATTTCCCGCCACAACAGCATGTGATAGATGCGGTGGTTGAGGCCGCAAAGAAACCGGAAAATTTTAAATATGCCCTGGCGGACATTCCGGAACTGGTGGAGGCAGTGATTGGACGCTTCCGTCAAAGATACGGTGTGGAGCTTGCAAAAGACGAGGTGATGAGTGTATACGGTTCCCAGGAGGGAATCGCGCATATCTGCATGACGCTCTGTAATCCCGGAGACTATGTGCTGGTGCCGGATCCCGGTTATCCTATTTTTGGAATAGGTCCCTCTCTGGCGGGCGCTCAGATCGTGACCTATCCGTTGACAGAAAAGAATGGTTATCTGCCAGATCTTGCGGGGATGGATGAGGAGATGCTGACCAAAGTAAAATGCATGGTGGTATCTTATCCCCTTAATCCCGTGTGCAAAGCGGCGCCGGATTCTTTTTATGAAGAACTGGTTCCCTGGGCGGCGAAACATCATATTATATTGATTCATGACAATGCCTATTCGGATATCATCTACGATGGCAGAGAGGGAAAATCCATCTTACGGATTCCGGGAGCGAAAAAGACAGCGGTAGAGTTCTATTCCTTGTCCAAATCTTTTAATTATACAGGTGCCCGTATGAGTTTTCTGGTGGGTAACAGTGAAATCGTGGCAAGCTTCAAAAGGTTTCGCTCCCAGATAGACTATGGCACTTTTCTGCCCGTGCAGTATGGAGCGGTGGCGGCGCTGACAGGGTCTGATCAGATGGTGAAGGAACAATGTGGGGAGTATCAGAGAAGAAGAGACGCGCTCTGCGGCGGCTTAAGAAGCATTGGCTGGCAGATTGAGGACAGCCAGGGTACGATGTTTGCCTGGGCCAAAATCCCCAAAGGATATGAGGACGATGTGGCGTTTGTCATGGAGCTGTTGGAAAAGTCTGGCGTCTTGTGTACGCCCGGGAGCAGTTTTGGCTCTTTGGGGCAAGGACACGTGCGCTTTGCCTTGACGCTTCCGGTGGAGAAAATCAAGGAGGCTGTGGCCGCAATCGCGCATACAGGCATGATTGCATGAAATTTCGGATTTTGTCAATAGATTTTTGTATGGGATATGTCACAAAAAGGCATATCCTTTTTTGTTGACTTTTCTATAGATGGGACATTGACATAATATGTTTATTATCTTATACTAATCCTAAACCACTAAATATGGTATTATTATGTCAACTGATACCATATTTTGTATGAAATGAAAATGGCGGCGTTGAATGGATATCTGCCGCAAAGCACCACGGAGGGAATGTATGAGTAGTATATTTGAATCGGGTCAGTCGGTTGATGAAAATTACAGTTTAGAGTATCAGCCGGAAAAAATTGTGAAGGTGATCAAGAAGGACGGCAGCTTAGAGGCATTTAATGTGCAGAAGGTGATTGATGCTGTTGGGAAGAGTGCATACCGTGCTCTGACGAAATTTACCGAAGAAGAGAAGCGTCACATTTGTCAGACGGTCATCGAAAAAGTAAATGAACTGGAAGAGGAAAAGATTCCGATTCAAATCATGCATAATATTGTGGAAAGCGCCCTGGAAGATGTAAAACCAATCGTTGCCAAGAGTTATCGGGATTACCGTAATTATAAGCAGGATTTTGTGCGCATGATGGATGACGTCTATAAGAAGAGTCAGTCCATTATGTATATCGGAGACAAGGAGAACGCGAATACGGACAGCGCGCTGGTTTCCACCAAGCGGAGCCTGATTTTTAATCAGTTTAATAAGGAATTATACCAGAAGTTTTTTATGACCACAGAGGAGATACAGGCCTGCCGTGACGGATACATTTATGTCCACGATATGTCCGCCAGACGGGATACCATGAACTGCTGTCTTTTCAATGTGGCGGAAGTGTTAAGCGGCGGGTTCGAGATGGGGAATATCTGGTATAATGAGCCCAAAACGCTGGATGTGGCTTTCGATGTGATAGGAGATATCGTTTTAAGTGCGGCAAGCCAGCAGTATGGCGGCTTTACGGTGCCGGAGGTAGATAAGATTTTAGAGCCTTATGCGGAGAAATCTTATAAGAGGAATGTCGAGAAATACACGAAACTTGGAATTAGTCAGGAGATGGCCAAGGAACAGTCCTTGGCGGATGTGAAGAAAGAGTTTGAGCAGGGCTTCCAGGGATGGGAGTATAAGTTTAACACAGTGGCCAGCAGCCGGGGGGATTATCCTTTTATCACGGTGACTGCAGGTATCGGCACTGGCAGATTTGCAAAGCTGGCGACGATTACCATGTTAAATGTACGGCGCAAAGGGCAAGGAAAGGAAAACTGCAAGAAGCCGGTTTTGTTCCCCAAAATTGTGTTCCTTTATGACGAGAATCTGCATGGGCCGGGGAAGGAATTGGAGGATGTGTTTGAGGCGGGCGTCAAGTGCTCGGCCAAGACCATGTATCCTGACTGGTTAAGCCTTACCGGCAAAGGATATATTGCCAGTATGTATAAGCAGTATGGTAAGGTCATTTCACCGATGGGATGTCGTGCCTTTCTCTCTCCCTGGTATGAGAGAGGCGGTATGCACCCTGCAGACGAGAATGATTCACCTGTTTTTGTAGGCAGATTCAATGTGGGTGCGGTTTCTCTGCATCTTCCCATGATTCTTGCAAAGTCCAGGCAGGAAAGCAGGGATTTCTATGAGGTGCTTGATTATTATTTGAACCTGATCAGACAGCTGCATATCAGAACCTATGCATATTTGGGAGAAATGAGGGCTTCCACGAATCCGCTTGCTTACTGTGAGGGAGGCTTTTTAGGCGGCCACCTGCAGCTGCACGATAAGATTAAACCGATACTTAAGACAGCAACGGCAAGTTTTGGCATCACCGCTTTTAATGAACTGCAGGAGTTGTACAATGGCAAATCCCTTGTGGAAGATGGTGCCTTTGCCTTGGAAGTGTTAGAGCATATTAACAATAAGATTACGGAATTTAAGGAAGCTGACGGACATTTATATGCGATTTATGGTACGCCGGCGGAGAATCTATGCGGCCTGCAGGTCAAACAGTTCAGGGCTAAATATGGTATTATAGAAGGTGTTTCTGACAGGGATTATGTTTCCAACAGTTTTCACTGCCATGTAACGGAAGATATCACACCGATTGAGAAACAGGATTTGGAGTATCGTTTCTGGGAGATGGCAAACGGCGGCAAGATTCAATATGTGAAATATCCCATTGATTATAACATGGAAGCCATTAAGACCCTGATTAGAAGGGCTATGGAAATGGGCTTTTACGAGGGTGTTAATCTGTCTTTGGCTTACTGCGATGACTGTGGACATCAGGAACTGGAAATGGATGTCTGTCCCGTGTGCGGCAGCCGCAATCTCACCAAGATTGACCGTATGAATGGTTATCTGGCTTACTCCCGCGTCCACGGCGACACAAGGCTGAGCGACGCCAAAATGGCGGAAATCGCAGAAAGGAAAAGTATGTGAAAACAGCGAGCCAGAAACACAGTGCCCCTGTTTACAGGAGGCAATGTGTTCCTGGCGAGCGTACATCATGAACGAAGGCGAAGCCGTAGTGAATGATGCTCTGCATGTAATGCAGAGTTTTCACAAGGGCAAAATGCGAAGCCATAGTGAATGATGCTCTGCATGAAATGCAGAGTTTTCACAAGAGTGTATATTTTATGAGATATCATAATATTACGAAGGACGACATGCTAAACGGCGACGGCCTGCGGGTAGTACTTTGGGTGGCAGGCTGTTCTCATTGCTGTAAAGAGTGTCAAAACCCCCTCACATGGGATCCGGACGGTGGTCTTCTCTTTGATGAAGCCGCCAAACAGGAGATTTTTGATCAACTGGATAAACCTTATATTCATGGCATTACATTTTCAGGCGGAGACCCCCTTCATGCAGCCAATCGTCTGTATGTGAGAGGCCTGATGGAGGAGATTAAGCAGAAATATCCGAACAAGACAATCTGGCTCTATACGGGCGACAGATGGGAGGATATCCTGCATTTCCCGATGATGAAGTATGTGGATGTGCTGGTGGACGGGGAATTTAAGATTGACCTAAAAGACGTGAAGCTTCTCTGGAAAGGAAGCCGTAATCAGAGAGTCATTGACGTACAAAAAAGTTTGGAGCAGACAGATCCGACAGTGCCGGTGCTCCACTGCGGAGATTACGAATAGAACTGGGGAAGATAAATGACAACAGAGACGATAAAAATCAAATACTTTACAGATAAAATAGAGAAACTTGCTTATATAGACGGCAAGTCGGACTGGGTTGATCTGCGTGCCGCAGAAGATGTGATCTTAAAACAGGGAGAATTTAGATTAATCCCCCTTGGCATTGCCATGGAACTGCCAGCAGGATATGAAGCCCATGTGGTGCCGCGCAGTTCTACCTTCAAGAATTTTGGCATTATTCAGACAAACCACCAGGGTGTGATTGATGCTTCTTACTGTGGCGATAACGATCAGTGGTTCATGCCTGTCTATGCAGTGCGGGATACGGAGATTCATGTAAATGACAGAATCTGTCAGTTTCGTATTATGAAGAACCAGCCCAGACTGGTCTTTGATGAAGTGGCGCATCTAGATCATGCGGACAGGGGCGGACACGGCAGTACCGGGAAACAGTAGGCCTTAACCTTTTTGTGGGAAATCATGATGTCTTTGTGTATGATAATATGAATAAGAAAACTCCTTCCAAGGCATACTATGGGAAACAATGGTAGAGTCTTGGAAGGAGTTTTTGCGGTGGAAAATAATAACAGCGTACAACAAAACCAACAGGAACAAAGTAAACAGGTAAACGGCCAAAAGATGACCACATCCCTGCAGGAAAGTATGGAATATATGAAAGCCCATATGTCGCCCGATACAAGTTTTGATGTGGTTTATCGTGTGATAGAGATAGGCGGCAGACAGGCCTGTATCTATTTCATAGACGGATTTTGCAAAGATGAACTGATGATGAAAATCCTGCAGTATTTTATCGGCCTGACAGCGGAAGACATGCCAGAGAGCGCCTATGAGATGGCAAAGAAGGCTACGCCCTATGTAGAGGTAGACTTAAAAGATAATTGGAATGACATCCTGTACAATGTTTTATCGGGGGTGTTTGCGCTCTTTATCGATGGTTATGACCGGTGCGTACTGATTGATTCCAGAACCTATCCGGCCAGAGGCGTGGAGGAACCGGATAAGGATAAGACACTGCGGGGCTCCAAGGACGGATTTGTGGAGACCGTGGTATTTAATACGGCTCTCATCAGGCGGCGTATCAGAAGCACAGAACTGCGCATGGAGATGATGAACGCCGGAAAGAGTTCTCGGA
>CAJUFU010000034.1:0-8219 GCA_910585555.1 uncultured Lachnospiraceae bacterium | reverse complement strand
CGGATATTGTGCTCTGCTATATGAATAACCGGGTAGACCATGCTTTCCTAAGAAAAGTAAAGAAGCGGATTCAGGAGATTCGGGTGGATGCCCTGACCATGAACCAGGAGAGCCTGGCCGAGTGCCTTTATCAGCGAAAGTGGTTCAATCCTTTTCCAAAATTTAAGTTTACAGAGCGTCCGGATGTGGCGGCGGCGCAGGTATTAGAAGGAGACATTGTCATCCTGGTGGACAATTCGCCATCCGCCATGATTGTTCCCACTTCAATTTTTGATATTGTGGAAGAGGCTGATGACTATTATTTTCCGCCCATTACGGGAACGTATCTGCGGCTGTCCAGATTTATCATATCCATCCTCACATATATCATGACGCCTACGTTCCTGTTGTTGATGCAGAATCCGGTTTGGGTGCCGGAGTCCTTTCAGTTTATCATGCTGCAGGAGAAGTCGAATATTCCGTTGATTGCACAGTTCTTGATTCTGGAGCTGGCCATAGACGGTTTAAAACTGGCGGCAGTGAATACGCCTAACATGTTGAGTACACCGCTCAGTGTCATGGCGGCTTTGGTGCTGGGGGAGTTTTCGGTTAACAGCGGCTGGTTCAATTCGGAAGTGATGTTATATATGGCATTTGTGGCCATTGCAAATTATACGCAGCAAAACTATGAGCTGGGATACGCCCTAAAATTCATGCGGATTATCAATCTTATCCTGACAGCGATCTTTAATCTATATGGCTATATTGCTGCTATTGTGATTTTTATTGTGTCAATTATCTGTAATAAAACATTGTCAGACAAGAGCTATATCTACCCACTCATACCGTTTAATTTCAGACAGCTGGCCAAACGGCTTTTGCGTCTGCGGCTTCCTGAGGCAAAGCAATAGCAAAAGAACATTTAAGTAAAATTAGGCAAACATTAGCTAAACACTATATTGTGAATTTGTGCATCGTATACGAAAATAAAAAAATCTCTGACTCTGTCTTGTTATTTTGCAGGTAAACTAGTAGAATGGAGACAATCAATCAGACAGGAGACCATGTTTACGGGAGTGTTTCAGCGGAAGTTCCTTCATAAATAATGCAATATCTTATGATGGGGACTTCCGTTGTTTGCTATCTATTAGACTAATTTATTAGGCGATAGAGAGTAATAATTAGCCTGTCTATATGGGAATGCGTGATTGATCATAAATCAAATTGGTCAGGAGGGGTACATAAATGGGATATGAGATTCATGCAGACAAGGGATTTGTACACCGGGGGAATTTGTACCGGTTAAAACAACTTATGAAAAGAGCATCACAGGGCGGCCGAATGACAATGGCATTTCTTGGCGGTTCCATCACCCAGGGGTCTGTATCCACACAGGATACAAACTGCTATGCATACCTGGTGTATGACTGGTTTGTCAAGCGGTTTCCACGGACGGCTTTCACCTATGTCAATGCAGGTGTGGGCGGTACGACATCCCAATTCGGTGCAGCCAGGGTAGAGGAGGATGTGTTATTATATAAACCGGATTTTGTCTGTATCGAATTTTCGGTGAACGATGAAAACACAGACTTTTTTAAGGAAACCTATGAGGGATTGGTGCGCAGAGTTTATGGAAATATCTGTGAGCCGGCTGTGCTTTTGGTCCATAATATCCGTTATGACACAGGCGAGAGTGCGGAAGAAAAGCACAGGGAGATCGGGACGTATTATGACCTGCCCAGTGTCAGTATGAAAGCAGCGATTTATCCGGAAGTGGTTTCCGGTGCCATAAAAGCGTATCAGATTACACCGGATGGCCTGCATCCCAATACGGATGGCCATGGGCTGTTGGCAGAGGTGATCACAGGTTTTTTGGATAAAGTATACATACGGATGCAGGAAGAGGAACAGCCAGGCGGGAGACTTAAGCCGCTTACAGCCAATGCCTATGAACATGCCAGACGTTATCAGAACCATAACAGTACTCCCGTCTGTGAGGGATTTACGGCGGACAATCGGTTTAAGAAGTATGTCAATGATATGTTTCGGTGCGGCTATACGGCCTGTGACAAAGGGGCCAGGATTGTTTTTGAGGTGGAAGGGACAGAGATTGCAGTGCAGTATCGTAAGTCGGTAAAGAAACCGGCGCCAGTGGCTGTGGCCGTGTTGGATGGAGATGAGGAACATGCCGTGACCCTGGATGCCAATTTTGAAGAAACCTGGGGAGACTGTCTTTTTATCACCACGCTGGCACACCATATAGAGCCGGGCAGACATACGGTGGAGATACGTCTGGAGGAAACCCATGAAAATGATGCAGTGCCGTTTTATCTGGCCTGTGTGATTACATCTATGTGAGCAGAAGGTATCTGCACCGGGCAGATACAGGAGATAAACGGAAAAAGAAGGGAGAAATCAGATGTTTCGAGAGGATTTTGTATGGGGTGTTGCCAGCAGTGCTTATCAGGTGGAAGGCCGTGACCCCAAGGACGGCGCCGGCCGGATGATATGGGATACCTTCACCGGGGAGGGCGGCATTCAGGATGGTACGGACGCATTCGTGGCATGTGACCATATGCACCGTTATCCAGAAGACTACCGGTTAATGCGGCTTTTGGGAATCAAAGCCTATCGTTTTTCTGTCAATTGGGCGAGACTCATGCCGGAGGGGACAGGGCGAGTCAATGAAAAGGCGGTGACGCTGTACCGGGATATGATTTTGGAGATGAAGAAGAACGGAATCACGCCTTACCTTACCATGTATCATTGGGAACTTCCCCAGGCGCTGCAGGACAGGGGCGGCTGGCTCAACGAAGATATCATTCATTGGTTTGGAGAGTATGCGAGAGTCATCGCGGAGAAGTTCTCTGATGTCTGTGAATATTTTATCACACTCAACGAGCCACAGTGCTTCGTAGGGCTTGGACACCTGCAGGGTATCCATGCACCGGGCAAAAAGCTTGGGCTTCAGGAGACTTTTCAGATTGCCCATAACGCCCTGCGGGCACACGGGCAGGCAGTGATCAATCTGCGCAAATATGCGGTACGGCCCATTCAGATTGGGTATGCGCCCACTTGCGGTATGGCCTATCCGGCCAGTGATAAACCGGAAGATATCAAGGCGGCCAGGCGTGTGCTTTTTTCTTTCTATCATCCCATGGATAACTGGACCTGGAATGTAGCCTGGTTCTCAGACCCTGTATTTTTAGGGAAATATCCGGAAGAGGGAATGGCTAAATTCAAAGACTATCTGCCGGTCATTACAGAGGCGGACATGCAATTGATTGCACAGCCCATAGACTTTATGGGACAAAATATTTATAATGGTTATATGGTACGGGCAGGCAAAGACGGAGAGCCGGAGTTTGTGGACAGACCAGCCGGATTTTCAAAGACTGCAGCGGGATGGCCGGTGACACCGCAGTGTCTCTACTGGGGTGTGAGATTTCTCTATGAGAGGTATAAACGGCCCCTCTATATCACAGAAAATGGCATGTCCTGTCATGATATGATATCCAAAGACGGCAGGGTGCACGATCCTAATCGGATTACCTTTTTGGATTCTTATCTGTCGGCCTTGCAAAAGGCCAGTGACGATGGAGCCGATGTGAGAGGGTATTTCCTGTGGACCTTTCTGGATAATTTTGAGTGGAATAAGGGCTATACCGAACGATTTGGGATTGTATATGTAGATTTTAAGACCCAGAAGCGGATTGTGAAGGATTCGGCCTACTGGTATCAAAAAATAATGGAGGAGAATGGCGCTATGTTATCGATTAACGAAAAGGAGAGACCGATTTTATTTTTAAATCCGGTGTTCAAACAGATGATCTGGGGCGGCAGCCGTCTGGGAAGCGACTGGCCCTATCAGATTCCGGGAGACAATACAGGAGAGTGCTGGGCAGTCAGTGCCCACCCAAACGGCGACTGCAGGGTCAGAGAGGGTATATATGAAGGATGTACCTTGTCTGCATTGTGGGAGAAACACCCTGAGCTTTTTGGCGAGACAGGTTATGACCGGTTTCCCCTTCTGACCAAGATTATTGACGCGAAAACAGATCTCAGTATCCAGGTGCACCCCGATGATGCTTATGCCAAAGTACATGAGAACGGTTCTTTCGGCAAGACAGAGTGCTGGTATATTCTGGACTGCCAGGAGGATTCTACACTGGTGATCGGTCATCATGCCAAGGACAGGCAGGAAATGGAAGATATGATTCGGCAGGGTAAATGGAGCCAGTTTATCAGGGAGATTCCGGTAAAGAAAGGCGACTTCATTCAGATTGATCCGGGCACCGTACATGCCATCAAGGGCGGCATCATGCTGTTAGAGACCCAGCAGAACAGTGACATCACTTACCGTGTCTATGATTATGACAGACTCACCGATGGGAAGCCAAGACAGCTCCATGTGGAACAGAGTATTGATGTGATCACAGTACCGGCTAAGTCTGCCAAGGAAAGTGTTATAGAAGCAGACAAACTGCCCCAAAACCAGATGAACTTATTGATCTCCTGTGATTATTATAAAGTATGGAAGCTGGATGTGACAAAGCAGATTTCCTTTGAACAGGAATACCCTTTCCTGATCATGAGCGTGACACAAGGGGAGGGACTGCTCAATGGACAGATGATACAAAAGGGTGACCACTTCATCCTGCCCTGTGGTTATGGTAAGGTGGAAATGCAGGGAAATATGCAGATTATCGCATCTGCGGTCTGAGATTGTCCTTCTTTGGCTGGATTTAAATAACAGGGAGAAAGAGAGTTTATGAGAAAAGCAGCGAAGACGTTTTTCGTTTCTTTTATACCAAAGTATATCGGCAATAAGACTGTTATCAGGGTGTACCATATGCTGACATGGATAAAGGTGCCGCGGTCCGTCAGAGAAAGGAATTATAGACACAATCTGGAAAATTTAAGGAAAAGCAAGAAGGCTGTTTGGAAAGATGCCGGAGTCTGTATTGAAAACCAGAAACAGTGGAAGGATATATGGTTTGGCGCAGGACGGCATCATGATATGATGTATTCCGGTTGTGAGATCATCGCAGCTTTTAATGCGGCCAAAACGATGCAGGGGGCAGGCTCGCCAGAAGATATGGCGGGCCTGATTCGCTATTTTGAGGCAAAGGGCGCCGCATTGTGGGGAACGTTTGGTACATCACCCCTGGCAGTAGCAGAATATTTTAAGAGATGTGGATTTGAAGTTCTTTTATCCTATGGAGATAGGCGTACCATGGAAGCGATTGAGCGGGACAGCTTCGTGATGATCGCAACGGTATATAATGACAAATGCGATATCACCAAACAAATACACACGGTCTGTATAACACGAAAAAATGGGTATGTGCTGCACAATGCCTATGTTCGGGATAGGAACGGAGATTACACCGCAAGCCCCTCTTATGAAACGCTTGAAAATGCTATCGCACATATATCAAACGAGGAAACCAAGCTAATCTGCCTGCTTGGCATTTACCGCTCAAACCCATGTACCCAGTCAGCCTTCAGGAAATAAATAAGAAACACAATGGAACTTAAGCTCCAAGTCAGCGGATAGGCCCAGAAGATCACGTTGATTACCGGGATGAAATGTACGATAATCGTAATATAACTGACCCGGACGATACACCAGAAACAGAGCATGGTAAGCATAGGGACAGCAGCCTTTCCGGCACCTCTTAAGATACCGGCAATACAGTGGGAGAAGGCCAGCAGGAAATAGAAAAGCGTAGTAATGCGGGCATGGGTCGTGCCATAGGCGATTACTTCCGGGGTACGATTGAAAGCGGAAATCAGAGTGGGAATGGTGAAATAGATACAGATTCCCACAAGTTCTGCCATGATGATAGAGCAGAGAATACCAAACCGGGCACCTTGTTTAGCCCGGTCATACTGCCTGGCGCCCAGATTCTGGCTGATGAACGTGGTAAGGGCCATGGCGAAACAGGTGATAGGCAGGAAACCGAAGCCCTCGATCTTGGAGTAGGCGCCGCTTCCTGCTACCGCCATCTTGCCAAATTGGTTGATGTTGGACTGCACCACCACATTGGCCAGGGCGATGATGGAATTTTGAAATCCGGCAGGCAGTCCGTTGGCGATGATCTGCTTAAGCATCGGCAGGTCGAAACGAATCTGTCTGATATACACACGATAGGCCTCCGGACTCTTGCGGGTAAGGCGGTAGAGACATAAAAAGGCGCTGAAAAACTGGGAGAGAATGGTAGCCACGGCGGCAGAACCCACACCGAAGCCCAGTACAGCCACAAACAAAAGGTCCAAAAGGATGTTGATGACAGACGATATCACCAGATAAATCAGCGGGTGGCGGCTGTCGCCCACGGACTGCAGGATTCCCACAAAAACGTTGTACATGACAAAGGATAATGAACCCAAAAAATAAATTCTAAAATACACCGCGGATTCCGGAAGTACGTCTGCCGGCGTGCCCATCCATATGAGGATACGGGAAGTGAGAAGCGTCCCGCATATGGTCAGAAAAACACCCGCAGCCAGTCCGAAAGCCACTGTGGTATGTACTGCTTTATTGACTTCTTTATCGTCATCTGCGCCATAATATCTTGCGATTACCACGCCGGCGCCCACGGCGATACCCTGAAAAAATCCCACCATCAGAAAAATCAGATTGCCGGAAGAGGAGACGGCAGCCAAGGCATTGCTTCCCAGAAAATTTCCGACGATCAGGGAATCGGCGGTATTATATAACTGTTGAAATAGATTGCCCACAAAAAGAGGGAGGGCAAAAGCAATGATCTGTTTCCAGATACAGCCTTCTGTCAGCCGTGTGGTTTGAGAATTTTTCCCGTTGGTTTCCATATGCTTCCTCCACTTGTCATAAAAGGTGTAGATGATAGCTGCGTTATTCTTTGGATTTCAGATTGCGGATATGCATGTATACCGTATTTTTGGAGATACCAAGAAGAGAGGCAACTTTAAGGACAGAATCTTTGATGTTAAAAATACCTCTGTGATAAAGTTCCAGAACGATTTCTTTATTCTTATTTTGAGAAGAAATAGACAGATCGTTCATAATGGTATTTTTAATTTCTGCCAAGGCTGTCTCGATCAGTTCATCCGTATTTTCTGCAAAGTTTTCCCGAATTTCCGGGGAAATGGATTGTATCGTTGGCGAATCGAAGGAAAATTTTTTCAAAACGGAAGAAAAGGGAATGTCTGTATAGAAATTAATACACAACAGTCCGATGATTCTTTTATGCTCTCCAAAAATTGGAATGGTGGAAGAGCGAAGAGGTACTCCGGATTTTGAACGGTTCATATAGCAGATATTGGCATGACTTTTGTCATGTTCGATCTTGGATAACATGGAAAGCGCAAGATCTGTAATCGGAGCGCCATTTGCCCGGCCGGAATAATGTCCATTTACATTCTCAATCACAGAATGATGTAAGTTTTCTAAACTATGCAGGATAATTTCATAGCCGTCTCCAAGGTATTCTCCTAAATTTGGCACCATAGCCGCATAGGATTCTAAAATCGCCTTGTCGGCGGCCGTCAGCACAAGATACGGTTTGTCATTCGTCATAGCAATTTTCCCCCTGATCTCTATATTTCCATTATATTCGTAAATCATATATTGTACAAGTTGAATAAAAATAATTTTATCTTTTCGTATAAAACGGCAAACAAAGCGCTATTTACTAAAATATATTTTAGCGATATTATTATAGTACAGTAAGTGAAAAAAAGTAATGCAAAGGAGGGAAGAAATGCTTAAAACGATTCAGACATCAAAGGGGGCACCGGCAATTGGCCCCTATTCACAGGCAATTTGCTGTAACGGCCTACTTTTTACATCGGGACAGATTCCGGCTGCAGCAGAAAACGGTGAGATTGTGGGTACGGAAATTAAGGCACAGGCAAAACAAGTAATGAAAAATATTTCAGCCATTTTGGAAGAAGCAGGGGTTACATTTAATCATGTAATTAAGACAACCTGTTTTCTTGCGGATATGGATGATTTTGCAGCGTTCAATGAGATATATTCCGAATATTTTATAAGCAAACCTGCGAGATCATGTGTCGCTGTAAAAACATTACCAAAAAATGTATTGTGCGAAGTAGAAGTGATTGCAGAATTGTAATCACCAACAAACAGGAGGGATTTCAAAATATGGGAAAAACGAAGAAAATACGAGAGAAAAAAGCAATGTCATTTAGATAAGGACGATGCAAAGAACAGTGTATGTAGAAATATGTAC
>CAJUFU010000033.1 GCA_910585555.1 uncultured Lachnospiraceae bacterium | reverse complement strand
TGTATTGGGGGGTTACAAGTAGTATATTATCATAGCCCCTATCTGTCTACAATACCAAGGATTCACAAATATTACAATTTGTTATGTCCTTTTTTGTATATTTTGCACAATTACTATCTGTTTACACCAATTCACCGGGTTCTTCCGGCTGTGGATAGTAAGTGTCAAAAAGCCCTTCAAACTCGGCACGTCCTATCTTTTCCTTCTCCAGCAAGAGCTTGGCGCATTTATGCAGCACATCTTCATGTTTCTCGATGATCTCCTTGGCCTTACGATAGCAATCATCTATGATTGCTTTCACTTCCCTGTCAATCTCACCGGAAATGAGCTCACTGTGGCTCTTAGCGTGTGCCAAATCCCTGCCGATAAACACTTCATCGTCGTCATCATCATAATTGATCACACCGATGTTATCAGACATACCGTACCGGGTCACCATTCTGCGGGCTGTTTTAGTAGCTTTCTTGATATCGCTGGAAGCCCCCGTGGTGATATCATCGAAAATAATCTCCTCCGCAATACGGCCGCCCAAAGATACCATGATATCTTCTATCATCTTGCCCTTTGTCAAAAACATCTCGTCTTTTTCCGGAAGGGGCATAGTATAACCTGCCGCCCCAAGCCCTGTAGGTATGATGGATACTGTATAGACCGGCCCCACATCCGGCAGTACATGGAACAGAATCGCATGTCCCGCCTCATGATATGCCGTAATCTTCTTCTCTTTCTCTGAGATAATACGGCTCTTCTTCTCCGCGCCGATTCCCACTTTTATGAATGCCTTCTTGATATCTTCCTGCTTCACAAAAGCCCGCTTATCCATAGCCGCATTGATGGCCGCCTCATTCAAAAGATTCTCCAAATCCGCTCCCGTAAACCCGGCAGTCGTCTGCGCAATCTGCTGTAAATCCACATCATCACCAAGAGGTTTATTCTTGGCATGTACTTTCAAAATATCTTCCCTGCCGCGCACATCCGGAGATACCACCGTAATCTTTCTGTCAAAACGGCCCGGACGAAGGATGGCAGGGTCTAAGATATCTACCCGGTTGGTCGCCGCCATGACAATGATTCCTTCATTGACACCGAAGCCGTCCATCTCCACCAGAAGCTGATTTAAGGTCTGCTCTCTCTCGTCGTGGCCGCCGCCCATACCAGTGCCGCGCCGCCTTGCTACCGCATCAATCTCATCAATAAAAATAATACAGGGCGCATGTCTCTTAGCTTCCGCAAACATATCACGCACACGGGAAGCGCCCACACCCACAAACATTTCCACAAAGTCTGAACCTGAAATACTAAAGAAAGGCACGTTCGCCTCACCTGCAATTGCTTTGGCAAGAAGCGTCTTACCAGTACCCGGTGCACCTTCTAAGAGTACGCCTTTAGGAATCCTTGCTCCCACTTTGGTAAATTTGCCTGGTTCACGCAGAAATTCTACAATCTCTTGCAGTTCTTCCTTTTCTTCTTTCAATCCCGCCACTTCACCCAGCGTAATCTTATTCTCACCGCCCATGGTAAGTTTTGCACGGCTCTTTCCGAAATTCATCATCCGTCCGCCGCCACCGCCGCCGGAATTCTGGCCGTTCATCATCACAAAGAAAAAGACACAGACCACCACCACGATCAGAATAGGAAAGACGCTATTGAGAAACCAGCTCTCCTCCGGCACACTCTCCACACTGCAGTCTATCCCATAGCTTCTGACCAGCGTTTCCATCTCTATGACATCTGTCACATAAAGGATTCTCTCTTCCCCGTTCTTTAAAATAACCTCCAAAGAACCGGTCGGAGTATCCTTATTAGGGCAGATATTGACCACAGCTACTTCATTCTTTTCAAGCTGCTCTTCAAATTCACCTCTTGTATAGCCATTGTGCTGTACTCGTAAAGTACCTACCCAGACAGTGAGCAAAAGCAAGCCGATGATGATCACAAAATACATATAAAAACTTTTATTATTCTTGCTCAAAGCATACCTCTTTCTCTAATCAAAATTTACCACACCGATATAAGGCAGATTTCGATATTTCTGATCATAATCCAGCCCGTAGCCTACTACGAACTTATCCGGAATCTCAAATCCCGTATAATCCACTTTCACATCTACTACTCTTCGTTCCGGTTTATCTAACAGCGTACAGAGTCTCACATCCTTGGGTCCTCTGTCTCTTAACATATCCAGTAAATAACTGAGTGTCCGTCCGGAATCCACAATATCTTCCACTACCAGCACATGTTTACCTTGTAAGGGCTCGTCTAAATCTTTCACGATTCTGACTACACCGCTGGACTTCGTATCCCCGCCATAGCTGGACACCGACATGAAATCGAGAGACACCGGCACCGTAATCCGTTTGGCCAGTTCGCACATAAAAAAGCTTCCGCCCTTTAAAACACAAACCAGATGTACCTGCTCGCCCGCATAATCTTTCGAAATCTGATCGCCAATCTCCTGGATTCTCTTGTCGACTTCTTCTTCTGTCAATAACACATCAATTCGTTCCGCCATGATACCCTCCTCTTATCTGTACCTGTAAGATACATTTTGTGCTTTCATCCACTTTGTAATATTGGCTGGTCCGATAACCCGGCACCCATAAGACATGTGAACCATCTGCCAATATATACATGCTGTCACGCTGCATTTTTGGGATTTTCTCGTTGATCATATATTGTTTCAAGGACTGTGTGTGGAGCGCTTTATCAATGGTCAGATAATCGCCCGTTTTCCTGGTCCGCAACAATAAAGACGTAGTTATTTTATCATAATCAAACCATTTCGTATATCTATTTTGTGGAATATTTTGCTCCTTTTGAGAGAAATCATGCTCTTTGAAAAGGAAATTCCTATCAACCAGTATAAAAGAAAAACTGCCCGCTCCCGGCACGAAGATTTCCACAGGCGGTTTCACTACAAAACCATCCTGTTCTTTAGAGAATCTGTCCGGCGTTTGTGTCTGTTCCTTTTGCAGAAACAACGTCTCATATTCTTTATATGCCTTAATCCCATAAGGCAAAGATAACTCTTTACTGCCGTCTTTCCGAATAAGTTCCAGCAAGTCCTTAATATGCTGTCCTGTGATATCTTTTCTGTGAGGCGTCATCTGCTCCAGCGCATAAAGAAGCACCCGCTTAACCATGACCGGGTCTTGTGTCAAAAGCCCCTTTCCCCATATCCGCAGACATTGAATAGGGTCCGCAGTATCGTCCGCATACATTTGAAACAGCCGCTTCGTTTCCCGGCTTAGATAAACCTCTGTCTCCATCAGGATATCAGCCAGATCATTCATGTGCGGCACTGCTCCCGCACAAATCTCCTTCTCCGCATAGGGCAGGATATGATGCCGTATCCGGTTCCGGGCATATAAGTCCTCCTCATTGGTACTGTCCTGGCAGTAAGTTATATCCCTCTTTTTCAGATAATTCTCTGTCTCTTCTCTGGTCAGGCATAATACAGGCCGGATAATCTGGTCTCTCACCGGACGGATAGAGCCCACCCCCGCCAAACCACTGCCACGGAACATATGAAAAAGCATAGTCTCCGCCCTGTCATTGGCATTGTGAGCAACGGCTATCTTTCCATGCCTACTCTCTTTCTGCTCATGCAGCACTTCTTTAAAAGCCTGATACCTTAGAACTCTGCCCGCTTCCTCGGAAGAAAGTTTATGCTGTCTGGCATACTCGCGCATATCCACCTTCTTAAGATAACAAGGAATCTCCATTTTGTCGCAGAGCTTCTTTACATACGACGCATCTGCATCTGCATCTTCACGTACCTGATGATTGACATGGACTGCTGTGAGTCGATAAGGAATATCCTTTTGCAGTTGTTTTAAAAGATACAGCATGCAGACGGAATCGGCGCCGCCGGAAACGCCCGCCGCCACAAAATCCCCCTGCATGATCATTTGATGCTGTATGATATATTTTTTGACTTTCTGATAAATCATATCCGTCATCTTAAGTTTTTATCCGCTCTCCTCGCTCTTTTTCTTACATTCGGAGGTTGTCTCTTATAACAGACAGTCCTCCGACTGATCCCATATTCCCGTCACCAATACAGTCATATCGTCCCGAATCTGTCCCTTGCTCTGCCTGATGGCATAGGTCAAAATCTGATTCGCTATCTCATTGGGATTCGTGTAATCCATTCTGCCGATAATCTCCGGCATTACCTCTTCTCCCAACCCCCTGGATAAGGCATCCAAAATGCCGTCCGAAAGCATGATCACATAATCTCCACTCTGCAGTGTCCTGCTCATCACTTCTGGTTCTATCTGCTGAAACACACCAAGAGGTAAATTCTGAGCAGAAAGCCTGTCCACCAGCTGGCCTCTTTTAATATAAGTACAGGCCGCCCCTACTTTCAGAAACTCACATTCTCCGGTATATAAATCCATACTGCAAATATCCAGTGTAGACATGTTTTCTTCCTGTCCTGCTGCCGCAAGCGCGCCATTGATCATCTGCGCCGCCGCCTCTTTACTAAATCCTGCTTCCAACAGGCGCTCCACCATTTCAATTACCCGGTTGGAATCCCTGCAAGCTTTCTCTCCGGAACCCATGCCATCCGATAAGACCACCACCAGCTTACCCGTATCCGCCTCATAAAAGGAATAATTATCTCCCGATACCTTTTCCCCCTCCTTCACTGCCTTGGCAAAACCCGTCAGCAGATGATAAGAGGGCTCCTCCATAAAATAATATGTATTGTAATCTCTTGTCAGATACATGGGTGAATTCTTTGACGGACAAAGTCTGGTATTCATGGCCACCGATATAAAATCCGCCACATCCTCCGTGGAAATATGTTCGCTCTCACCGGCCCGGATGCGCTTTTCCCCAAGATTACGCATGGTCAGACTAATTTCTCTGTGCCCATCCTCATGCTCCATCTCAAAAAAATTCTTGAGCTGAATCCCCGACTCCCGAAGCAGTTTCGACATCTGCTTAAACCGCCGTTCTCCCATAGGCCGGCAGCGGCAAGTCTCCCTGGCAATCTTGGCCATAATATGTGCCATTTCCTTTAAATGTTCCGCCAAAAGCTCTTGATTCTCCTGCAGTTTTCTCTGACACAAATATTCCTGCCGGTCAATTGCCTCCGACATTTCCTCCTGCCTGCTATCCTCCTCAAACAAATCAGCCAAATCCCTAAATGATTCTGCATACGTTAAAAGTTTCTGTCTGCCATATTCCGGTATGATCTCTATCCTGTTATCATCTATTATCTCCGCCTGCTTTTTCATGACACGCCTCCCTATCCCCATATAATCACAAGCTCTCACACTAATATATGAAGAGGTTGTCCATTATATTCCCACAAGCCATAAAAAATCGAGCAAAGCTCGATTGCGAGATCTGCTTCGCAGCCTCGTAAACCCGGAGCATTTTCCTATACCATAAAAAAGCAAATCCCAGAACATCCCCGGAATCTGCTTATTTTTCATCTTTAAATATTATCTCGCCCTCATATACCAGACCCAGTTTCTCCTTGGCGACTTCCTCCACGAACTTCTTGGTCTGCGTATACTTACCATATTCTTCTATTTCCGTAGTTCTGGCCTTTTCCGCTTCAATCTCTTGCAGTAAGGCCTCCTCCCTCGCCATATAAGTACTGCGTCTTTCACGCAGCTCCACACTCTTAACCGTGACCACCAGCAACATCATCAACACGACTGTGGTAACTAAAAGCATGCCCATCCTGTTCTGGCGCTTTTTACGATATGCTGCTTTCCTTGCCATGCTGTTGGTGATACCCCTCTCCCGCTGCCCCTTAGCGTTTACATAAAACTATTCTAAGGGTTTTTATGAAAACCGTCAACCGCTTTTTTACAAATTGTTGACATTTTTTCAATATTTTTGCAATCAATCGCGTTGCCTGTTTTCCCTTAAAAATCAGCCATTTTAAGGGTTTTAGCACAATTTGTATGACGCGAAAAATAAACCACATTATCTTGTGTATGCATGTTGACATAACATATACAAACCGGTCCCTGATCACTGCTTTATATATCAGTATGCCAAGAGAGGCGCCCACCACTGCAAACCATCTTAAAACACCATTGTTCTCTCTATACAGCATATAAAAAACAGCAATCCCACAAGCCAGCCAAAAAACAAGGTCCTCTATCGATGTCAGAAAGCCTCCATGCTTCACCAGTTTTCTGAAAACCCGAATCCAGTCATAGACAAATGTAATGAGCAGACCCATGAGGACAGAATGTAGAAAAAAAGTAACCTCCTGTATGATTTCCTGACTCATATTTTATGACTTCCCCCGAGATCTCATTTAAACAGTCTGGCCAGTATGGATTCACCCTTTCCACCATATCCCGCACTCTCTGAATAGGTAAAGCTGTCAACCCTGCCGTCAATATCCACTTCTCCCTTATCTAAGGAAAGCCTGCTGACATGCAATTCATTGCCTTTGATCATCAGCATACCTTGTTCTGTCTCCAACAGAATCTCGCTCACATCAAAGGAAAGTACATCATTGACTCCGCTGATAGTACATGTCCTTCTGTTGGTAAGCATTAACTTGTGAGGTTTTTTACTGCTGTTATTCAGATCTTCCATACACGCCCTCCCATGATTATGGTACTTCTTAAATGTATGACCGATCTGTATGAAATATGCCTGTTACGTCAGATAACGGAACAATTCTTTTGCTTCTTCTTTCCGCACAGTCTCCTGCACATCTAAAACTTCTACTTTTACATCTTTATTACCGAACTGAATCGTTATGATATCGCCTGCCTTTACGTTGGCGGAAGCCTTCGCCGGTTTGTCATTGATAAAGACCCGTCCGGCATCACAGGCCTCATTTGCTACCGTGCGGCGTTTAATTAGCCGTGATACTTTTAAATATTTGTCCAGTCTCATAGTTCCCTCACCTTCCTTGTACTTAAAAAGCCCGTATGCGATGCATACAGGCTTTTATCTTCTCTTAAGATTTATGCGTTAAGCATGTCCTTTAAGGCTTTACCAGCTTTGAACTTAGGAGCTCTGGAAGCAGCAATCTTCATCACTTCACCACTCTGAGGATTTCTGCCTTCCCTTGCAGCTCTCTTGGAAACTTCAAAAGTACCAAAACCAACTAACTGTACTTTTCCGTCCTTCTTCAGCTCATCAGCAACCACATCCGTAAATGCCTTTAAAGCCTTTTCTGCATCTTTTTTAGATAAGCCCGCCTGATCAGCCATAGCTGCAACTAATTCTGTTTTGTTCATGTTAACTCCTCCTCTTTCATGAGTTTTATAGTCTTAGATGTTTCTTCCTCGAAACTGTCTATACATATTTATATCTGCTTTTATCAGGCTTGTCAAGCAAAAAATGCCATTTCTACGGCATTTTTCGGGTTTCCCCACTCTATACATAATATATAGATATTATTTCGCAACAATGATGATATATTGTCTGAAAATTTACTCATATTTCTCAATTAAATCGTCTATTCTATCCGTCAAAACCTGTTCCTGGGAAATTTTTCCTATTCTGGCAATATCACTTAACCGAACAAGCATATCTGCCATAATATCACCCAGCTCTTTATCATATGCGGATAGTTCGTAATTTTTTAGGCGCTCTACCGCCTCTTGCAAGGCCTCTACGTCCTGTTCAAAGCTGCTTCCCTTTTCATAATACTTGTCTATTTTCTTCAGAACCTTCGTTGCTCTGGTCAAGGCCGGCAGTTCTCTGGGAATTTCTTTTAAAGGAGATTCCACCCAGTCTTTATCTTTCTTCTCTTCCCTTTTAATCTCTTCCCAGTTCACCAACACTTCATCAGGGGTATCCGCACTGCCTGTCCCAAATACATGCGGGTGGCGCCTGACCATCTTCCTGCTGACTTCATTCACCACGTCCTCCATGGTAAACAAACCCTCTTCCGAAGCAATCTCGGCGTGCATGACCACCTGCAGAAGGACGTCCCCCAATTCTTCTATCATATTTTCGGGATTGCCGGTCTGACTGTAGATACGGATGGAGGCTAAAAGCTCCGCCGCCTCCTCCATCATACAGGGCTTTAGACTTTCGTGAGTCTGCACCTTATCCCAGGGGCAGCCATTTTCGCTTCTGAGCATTTTAATGATGTCGAGGAATTCCTCGTATGTATACTTTTTGTCTGCCATGACTGCTCCTCTTTTCGTGCTGATAAGAAATTGACTCTTTCTTTACACAGATTTTTTCTTTTAACGCCTGCGCCGGGAATTACTGTTTTGTACGATTCTTTCGGTGGTGGTTGTATCCGCGGGGGGCTGATTATTGTCTTGGGATGTGTCCGAACCTTCCACTTCTTCCCCTTTTTTCCCTTCATAGTCTGGGTCTTCCGCATCACAATTTACACACTTACCATTTTCATCATAATTATGCCCTGTGGCTGGAATAATTTCCACTTCGTACTCTTCGCATTCACACTTACTTACTATTTTCCCATCCTTCGTGCAGGTTGCCTTTGCACTCTCTGATTCTATTCTAACAAAATTATGCTGGTGCTCCGGCTCTTCCGCATCACACTTTGTACATTTACCACCTTGAAAATCATGCCCTGTGGCCGGAATATCTTTCTCCTCGTATTCTCCACATTCACACTTACCTACTATTTTCCCAGCTTCCGTACAAGTTGCCTCTCTACTCTCTTCTTCTAATTTAATATAGTTATGCCCTTTGGCTGGAATTTCTTTTTCTTCAATTTCTCCACATTCACACTTACTTACTGTTTTCCCAGCCTCCGTGCAGGTTGGCTCTGCACTCTCTTCTTCTACCTTAATAAAATTATGCCCCTTGGCTGGAATTTCTTTTTCCTCGATTTCTCCACATTCACATTTACTTACTATTTTCCCAGCCTCTGTACAGGTCGGCTCTATACTCTCTTCTTCTACTTTAATAAAATTATGTTCATGCTCCGACCCCGATTCTTCCTTCAACGCCGCCAGCCTATAGGTAACTTCCTGTTTGTCACCCTTTAAATCCATCGTATAGCTCTTCGTCTCGTAACCTTCTTTAGATAAAGTAAGTTTATACTGCCCTGCTTTTCTTTCAAAACTAAGCGGCGAAGTACCTACTAACTCATCATTTACATATACTTTCACATCTTTAGGCTCTTCGATATTTACCTTTACCAGAGAATTTCCGCTGACCGTCTCCTGCTCCAATTCCGAGAAGGAATAGGTCGTATCTTTTCCGTCATTATAAAGATATATCGTATAACTCCTGGTCTCAAAACCGCTCTTGCGGAGTGTAATCGTGTGGCTTCCCACCGTCTTTCCGAAGCTGACGGGCGAAAGTCCTATATAATTTCCATCCAGATAAACTTCCACATTGCGTGGTGAATCAATATAGACCCTGCTGCCGCTCTTTGCACCCAGCGCGTTATCACTGACGCTGGTTTGGTTATTCAGATTTTGATTCTGATTATTCTGATTCTGGACGGGCTCCACCGGCTCTGAGGGCAGATAATTATCCACCGTATTACCGCTTACAGTACGTCTTTCTTCTTCCCGCTCTTCCTCCAGTACAAAGGAAATCGTGGCAAATTCCGACCCCACCTGGATATATTTGGTGAGAGAGTCATATCCTTTTGCCTCCAAATGAACCTGGTGAATACCATAAGGCAGTTCTATGGCTTTGCTGATATCCACGGTCTTACCATCTATGGAAACTTTGGCGGTTTCCGGTGTGACGCTGAACAAAATCCGGCCGGTCCTATTTTCGGGAACTTCAAGGTCGCTCACATCAAGCACCACTTCTTTGTTGCGCTCAATCACCACATCCTTGATGCAGCTGGCGCCATTGTTGGACAGGAGTACCTGGTAGCTTCCCTCCGGCACCACCAAAAGCATATCTTCCGTAATCTCCCGGATGACGCTGTTGCCTACTTCAATCCAGCCGCCGATAAGTGCCTGGTCATTTTTCAGCCGCAAGTAGCCATGCCCTTTTTCCACATTGATACTGTAAATCTCATGGTCGATACCGGAGATTGTGACCACATCCTGTTTTACCACATCCATAACTTCTGAACGTCTGCCCTCCGACAAGACTACCACGTCATCCGGAAGGGAATAGGTATTGGAACCAATGCTGGCCGTCTTATTGGGACCGCCCAAATCATAATTCTCAATCCCGTCATATACCCAGGCCTGGGGAGAGCGCTTGATGCTGGCGAGACGCCTCTTTCCTTTTAAGAACGTGACATCCACCACATCTCCCGGCTTAATTTGGGAAATCGTCATAGGGCCGTCATGCTTATCTTTCACATAGGTGGTCCCATCATAATAAAGGGTGTACTGTCTGCCCGTCTCCATGTTCATGAAAACCACGGCGCTGTTCTCCTGATTTGTGGAGATGACCACCGCCGTGTCCGCCGAATCATAATTTCCCGCTGTTGCGGCGGTAAATCCTGTATCCATCTTTTTATCTTTGGCTTCGCTCACGTTGCTGGCCTCCGAAGTACAGCCTGTCAAACTAAGCGTCATCGCCATCAACATTGCAACCGTGCTTATAAATCTTCTGTGCATCCTACTGACCATGCCCTTTCTTTACAGTATATAAATCAGAAAGAAAATATATTTTCCAGGAAAAGCTTCTTCTCCTCCTCCTGCGCAAACAATTTCTCTATCTTCTCCATATTTCGTCCCGGTATCCATGCCTTGCCGCTGTTGTAATAAAAGTTCACAATCTTCCAGAATTTCTCCGGATAGGCAAAGCGGAAATACAGCTGCTTGTAATCCTGCTTCGAGAGACTTCTTTCTCTATTATAACTCTCCAAGAGCATATTCCCAAGTGTCTGCGACCAATTATTTTTTTCCAGCAGTTTACGCATGAACAAATATAAATCCCTGACCGGATGGTCTCTGACGCATTTCTCAAAGTTAATGAGAACACTGCCATTGTCGGTCTGCAGGATATTATGGTATTGGTAATCACCATGACACACCACAGAATATGGATAAGAATCCTCTCCATAGGCATAATACCGCAAATCCTCAGTAATTTGCAAGGCAATATCCATAAAATAATCATAATGTTTCATTAAATAGATTTCAAAATCCGTCTTCTGGCTTTTTTTCTGGAGAAATTTCTGTACCTTTTTCAATTCCCGGTTATGTTTCTCATACTCATTCTCTATCCGGTTCACCGGCTGGCTTTGTATTTCCTCATAACCTGTCAGGTCACAGACTTTATGAAGCGCCGCTAATGTATCGACAGCACTGCAGCACTCCTCCATATTCCGGTGGTCACATTCTCTGCCTTCACAGTAAGTCTTCACAATATAGGCCACTCTGTCCTGATCGCAGACGATCAGCTCATCTTCCCTTGTCCGCAAAATAGATTCTGCCCGTACAACACCGCTTGCGCTAATATGTTTTAACAGAAAATCCTGAAATCTGATTTTATCGGCCGGCCCGTTATACTCTTTCATGATAAGCAGTCCCCGGTCGGAATCGCAGAGGATGGCCCCTCGGCCCTTCCAAGTACGATTTACTTCTATCTCATATTGCTCCAATAAACTGACAGCTCTGTCATTCACACGAATACCCCCCGCCTTGTCGTCTATCTTATCTTATGAATAGCAGGGGAAAAGTATGATTTTCATTTGACAATTTTCTTACTAATCTCTAATAACTGTTCCGGTGTATTAAGAGTCGGGTCCTCAAGTACAATATCTAACAGCTCCTGTAGCACCGCGCCTATTTCTCTGCCCGGCTTCATACCCTGGGCAATCAGATCTGCGCCTGTAATAGCCAGATCTTTTAAATTGACAGCATCGCCCTTTCGGCAGATCTCTTCATACAATCCTTCTATGTAGGATAATTTCTGCAGTTTTTCTTCTCTTTTATAATCGCTCTGGGCACTTATATCCGCCCGATACACAGCAAACATTAAGGGAAAAATATTTTCTCCCATGCGATGAATGGCCCGCCTGACGCCTGTCTGCGTAGCGCCAATCTCCTGATCGTGATACAACACCAGTTTCGTCACTTTGTCCGTGGTATCGTTATCAAACTTTAACCGCCGCAGAATCTTTCTGGTCATCTCCGCTCCCACCACAGGATGTTTCCTATTATGTGTAATTCCGTGCTCGTCCACCGTCATGGTCTGTGGCTTTCCAATATCATGAAAGAGCATCCCAAGACGAAGCACCTTATCTGCGCGGACCGCCAGCATGGAGTGTAAGATATGCTCTCCCACATTGTAACAATGATGAGGATTGTTCTGTGGTGTTTCCATACAAAGATCGAACTCCGGCAGAACCTGGGCCGTAATACACATCTCATAGGCAATCCGCAAGTAATCAGGATGAGGGGATACCACCAGCTTGACAAGTTCTGTCTGAATCCGCTCGGCGCTGATCTTGCGCAGGTTAGGCGCAAGTGCCTTGATCGCTTCCCTGGTCTTCTCGTCAATACGATAACCTAGCTGCGCCGAAAAGCGGACCGCCCGCATCATGCGCAGCGCATCCTCCGTAAACCGCTCTCTGGCATCGCCCACACAGCGTATGATACCGGCTTCCATATCCGCAAGGCCTCCATAGAGGTCTACCAGACCGCGGCTTTCGTTATAGGCCATGGCATTGATTGTAAAATCCCGCCGTTTTAAGTCTTCCGCCAGGTTGGCTGTAAAAGTGACCTCCTTGGGATGTCTGCTGTCTTCGTAATCCCCATCTATGCGATAAGTGGTCACCTCAAAACCTTCCTTATCCAACATAACTGTCACGGTGCCATGACGGATTCCGGTATCAATGGTTCTTGGAAAAAGCCGCTTAATCTCTTCCGGTTTGGCCGAGGTGGTAATATCCCAGTCATCCGGCTCTCTGCCCAAAATAGAATCCCGGACACAGCCGCCTACCGCATAGGCCTCATAACCTGCCTCTTCCAGCGTATTTATAATTTTATGCACCTTATCCGGCAGCTGTATCTGCATGGGATTCTCCTTATCAGTCCTATGATTTAACCAATACTCGGACCTTTAAAAATATTTTTAACATCTTCCAGATGAAGATCTGGTTCCTCATCTTCTTTTACCAGAGAATTTACAAGACGCTCCATTTCTTTCTTAGACATCACGCCTCTGCTTCTCTCGATAAATTCTTCTTTCTCATTGTCCGTCATGTCTGCAAACCGGTCCATTGCGGTTCGATTCGCGGCAAACGCCAGACCTAGACCGACGGGTAAAGTATTATAATCCATTTTTTTCTCTCCTTCTGTACCTCATTGCTCTGTTAGCATGTACAGAAGAAGACAGCTTTATACCAGCGTAGCAATGCCTCTAAGACGAATATCTTCACAGGATGCACCGACTAAAATCTCATAATCCCCCGCATCCGCTATAAAATCATGAAGCTGCACATCAAAATAAGCAAAATCTTCCTGTTTTAACAGCAAAGATATTTTCTTAGATCTGCCCGGCGTAAGGAAAACCTTGGTAAAAGTCTTTAATTCTTTATCCGGCCTGTCCTCCTTTGGCGCAATAGGCGCAATATACACCTGCGCAATCTCTGCGCCGGCCCGTTTCCCGGTATTTTTGACAGTAAATGTCAATTTCACATTTTTGCCTTTTTCCGCCTTTAAAGTCAAAGCACTGTACTCGAATTGAGTATAAGATAGTCCGTGTCCGAAACAGAAAGCAGGCGCGATATGCTGTCTGTCAAAATGCCGGTAACCGCAGTATAATCCCTCTTCCAATCTGATTTTTCCCCACGTACCAAACTGTCCGTTCTTGGCCGTCGCACAATCTTCATATCTGGCAGGGAAAGTTTCCGCCAGTTTCGCGGAAGGATTCACTTCACCAAAGATAATCTCAGCAAAAGCATTGCCCGTCTCCATACCTGCATAATAACTCCAAAGGATTGCCCTTGCCTTATCCCGCCAGGGCATCTCCACCGGGGAGCCGCCTACAAACGTAAGGATGGTATCTTTCCTGACCTTCAATAATTCTTCTATTAGAATATCCTGTTCATAAGGAAGCTTCATATCGATACGGTCGAATCCTTCGCTGTCAATATTATGATTCAGACCTCCTACGAAGATAACCGCATCCGCATCCTTCGCCGCCTCAACGGCCTGGGCAAAGAGCTTCTGATTCTTCTCATGAATCTCCTCCTGTTCTTTCTCAATCCGGGCAAGTCTCTCTTCCTCTGTCTTGCGCAGTCCTTCACTTTCATTTCCGTCCTGTGCCTTGACAACCTGTCCCACATTGGTATCCTTTAAGTCATCCAGACTGGCGGCCTGCCAATTCTGTTCAAATGTCTTGGGATTTTCCGGTACATAGTAGCCCTTTACATACTCTACCCGCGTATTGCCTCCTAAATACATCTTAAGACCCGCTAACGGACAGATCTCATATAATGCCTTAATCTCTGCACTCCCGCCGCCGTCAGAATGAAGTTTCGCGGCATTGGCACCGATAACCACAAGTTTTTTAATCTTCTTCGCATCTAAAGGCAGTGTATGATTTTCATTTTTTAATAGGACCATAGACTCTCTCGCCGTGTGCAAAGCTGCCTCTCTGTGCGCTATGGTATTATATGCCCCTGCCTTACGCGTATCTTTCCGATTTCCGATCATCTTTAACCGCAGCATCATGCGCAGAAGATTCCTGACCTTGGCATCCACCATATCTTCCGACACTTCGCCCTTTGCAATCGCATCCTTCAACGGTTTAGCCAGATAATATTCTTCGAAATCAGGGAACACAGACATTTCCAAATCCATGGAACACTGGGCCGCCTCTTTCGTCTTATGGACACCGCCCCAGTCGCTGATCACAGCTCCGTCAAATCCCCATTCCATACGGAGAATGAAATCTAATAATTTTTTGTTTTCACAACAATGGGTCCCGTTAATCTTATTATAGGCACCCATAACGGAATAGACATTCCCTTCCTGCACTGCCGCCTTAAAAGCAGGCAGATATAATTCATATAATGTCCTGTCATCGATTTCCTCATCCACCATCAGACGGTCCGTCTCCTGCACATTAGCCGCAAAGTGCTTTACACAAGCCGCCACATCATTTTCCTGGACCCCTTTGATAAATGGTACTGCCATCGCCGCCGTAAGCTTCGGATCCTCGCTCATATACTCAAAATTTCTGCCGCAGCGCGGATCTCTCTTAATATTAATACCCGGCGCCAATATCACGTCTTTACCTCTTCCCCTGGCTTCCTCTCCCAGCACGTGTCCTATGGCATAGGCAAGGTCCGGATTCCAGGAAGATGCCAGCGCGCTGTTGCTGGGCAGATAAGATACCATATCGTCCTTATTGTCTAATGGAATCCACCTGTCATCCATAAATTCCGCCCTGACGCCCATGGGTCCATCGGAAGTCACAATCTCCGGAATTCCAAGCCTGTTCACCGCGCCGGATTTAAAAAGCGTAGCCCCATGAATCATGCTGATCTTTTCATCCAAGGTCAACTTCTTTAGTAACTTCTCAATTTCTTTTTCGGTCTTTTTATCATAGTTCTTTTCTTTTTTCTTCATAGATATCCCGCATCCTTTCCTTGTACTACAGACAAGCGCTGTCTCCATATGGACACAGCGCCTGCTTGCATAAATCTCCATATTAAATTAAGTATAGCGGGTAACGCCGACAGATACAATTACCTTTTTATATTTTGTTTTTCTCCGGTATCCACACCCGCATCTGGTTTAATCCCCGGTTTCCCCAAGTATAATAAGGAACAAGGGTAATCTGACAAGGCTCTGCCTTCGGTGCCTCAAAACTGTAGAGCGCTTCGTTTACTGTCTCCCGATAACCTTGTGCATATAATTCCTGAATACCGCAAAGCTTCTTTGGCAGATATTCACTGACTGTCACTTCACCGTCTTTTTTCAAAGAGAGGGAAAGAATATCATTTTCATTGTCCACCCCTTCCGCACAATAGATGAGCGGCCCTCTCTGCACTGCTGCCCGGCCGGTATTGGCGGACACTCTATTGCTGGTATAAACTCTTCTCACCGATAAATCAAGTTCCACCGTCACCACATCATCTGTCCCGAAATCCCCGCTCAGATACGCATAACCCTCCCGTATCTCACAATCCGCCGCTTCGCCGTTGACGCTGATCTTTGTCTCTTCACTCCAGGCCGGTATACGGATAGCCAGTGTCATAGACATGGCGCCTTCCTGGGGTTCAAAATGATATTCCATTTTATTATCATAGGGGTAGGAAGTCTTTAATGAGACCTTACCGCCCAGAGAATCTGTTAAATCCAATGTACCCGCAATAAAAAGATTGGAAAACAACGTATCCGATACCACATGCCACGCATACTCTGCCACAGACGCCAAAAGCCTTGCCACATTAGGCGGGCAGCAGGCGCAGGCAAACCATTTCGGCCTCACGGGAAGCGCGTGCTTGTGGGTCTTCGCTTCACCGGAAATTCCCGGCAGTACCTCTAAGGGATTCACATAGAAGAATTTCGTTCCGTCTAACTGCATACCGGCCAGCACACCATTGTATAAAGCCCGCTCCATCACATCCGCGTATTTGCCGTTGCGTTCCAGATAAAGCATCTTATTGGAAAAGAAAATCAGTCCGATTGCCGCGCAGGTCTCGGCATATGCCGTATCATTGGGCAGATGGTCATCCTTTGTGAAAGCCTCACCTTCATATGCGGAACCAATGCCGCCCGTCACATACATCCTGTGCTGAGTAATATCATCCCAAAGCGTCTTGCAGGCCTTAGAAAGCTCTTCATCCCCTGTCTCCATAGCCGCATCCGCCATACCTGTATAGAGATATACCGCTCTGACTGCATGTCCTGTGGCTTTCTTCTGTTCCCGCACAGGCGCATGGCTCTGGGTATACTCCTTGTCCTCCGGGTCCGAACCCCATACAATCCAGTTTCTTTTCTCTTTCTCTTTACAATAATAATCACTGTCAACGCCGCGCACATTGATAAAATGCATAGCCAGTTCCTTATACCGTTCCACACTGGTACTGCGGTACAGTCTCATCAACGCCAGCTCAATCTCCGGATGCCCCGGATACCCTTCTGCGCCTTCTTCCACAAACCGTCTGTAAATATGATCTGCCATGCCGCACATAATCTCTAAGAAACGGGATTTCCCTGTACATTCCGCATAGGCCACTGCCGCCTCAATCATATGCCCCGCACAATATAATTCATGGGCTTCCTGCAGATTCGACCAACGTCTGTCCGGATCTTTTACCGTAAAATACGTATTCAGATACCCGTCTTCCTGCTGCGCTTCGCCAATCAAGTCTATAATCTTATCACATCTTGCCTCCAACGCTGCGTCCGGATTCTGCGCCAGCGAATACGCCGCTCCCTCCAGCCATTTCGCTACATCGCTGTCCTGAAATACCATACCGTAAAACGTACCCTCACATCTGCCTGACTTCAGTTTCTGCGCCGCCATACGAAAATTTTCAATACAGTGACTCTTTTCGGCACCCTCAATCTGATCGTTTAAGGCCCGCTCCTGATAGGGAAGCACTACGTCCTTTACCAGCTTTTCATACCTGCCAAAAAATCCGTCTTCTACTGCAAATTTTCTCACCAATTTTAAATCACCCATTATAAACCCTCCATTTGACTTTCTATAAGTGTTTTGCTCTGTTTTTATGTATTATATTCCTAATAATGTTGGATTAAAATGGATTATATTCCTATTTCTTTGTATTATTTTCCGATTTTCTTATTACAAACTACAACGCGGCTTCTGCTTTGAAATCCGGCTTCCGGTACTGCGAAGGCGTACAACCGTATATTTCCCGAAATGATTTCGCGAAATAACTCATCTCCTGAAATCCACAGCTTTCCGCAATGACAGAAATCTTATCATTGGTGGACTGCAATTTGATGGCTGCCTGTTGTAAACGATAAGTCTTTAAATAAGCGATGGGCGTGGTACTAATCGTTGCACGGAAACACCGCATACACTCACTGGTACTGATTGCGCAGGCTGCAGCAATATCTTCTATTGTCAGTTCTTTCTCATAATTTGATTGGATAAAAGTCAGCATTTCCTTAATTCTGGCATTGTCCCGCTGTTCTTTTCCAAAAGATTTACGGCTCACAGCCGGCTGATGCTCTGAAAGCAGGGCCATAATTGTAGACAGTTCATTGCGGATATGCATCTCAAACCCATATTCTTCCTGCTCGGCAGACCGCCACAAAGAAGCTATACTGTCTATGACCTGCTTCTGCCACGCTGTATCAGGCGTGAAATGAAATCCCTGACAGGCCTGATTTTCCATCAACGGCTTTACATATTTCTGCCAGATGATATTGTCCGTACTGCCGCTGATTGCCCGCGGATGACAGACCACAGAATGAATCTCACATAGATTCTCATCCAAAATAGAAGCAGCATGTAAAATATTACTGTTGATAAAAAAAGCTTCCCCTGCCTTTAACTGATACTTCATACAACCAGCATCCACCACGGCCATACCGCTTGTGATCAGACCGAATTCCAGTTCATTATGCCAATGCCAGGGAATCTCATCCCCCGGCAGGACATCCAAATAACATGCCACCGGAAAAAGATGGGTTCCATGCTCCCGCAGTTCTTCTCCCTGCATATTTGTCTGTACGCTGCATGGTGATATCATATAGGACTACCTCCTTATTATTTTTACAAACATTCCTTAAATGAAAGTTCCCTTTGATATCTTATATCTCATTTAAGTTTAAGACATCAATTTTGATAATATAATCATATTATATGGCTATTTAATTCTATTATTTCTACTTTTTATGATGATATAATCATACCATAGAACAGAGGAAAAGAACAGCTAAGAGCAATCAACGAAACCAAATATACCACAGCCAAAGCAGGCTGACATCAAAATGAAAGGAGTCAAATTTATGTACAGAATCAATATCAGAAAAATGGGAAACATCGAAACATTTATCAACATGGTCAAAAACAGCCGCGGGAACATCTATCTGGAACTTCCCAATCAGATGCTCTGCGACCTGAAACAGAACGAAGAAGCCCTGCAGATGCTTTATATGATTAATCCGAAGGAATTTTGGTTAGAGCTTTTCCTGACAGATCAGCAGGACAGTTACGATTTTATGCGTTATATGGTAGGTGCGGGGGCTTAACCAGCCCCCGTATCCGAGTCCGCGAAGCAGATTTCGTAATTGAGCTTTGCTCGATTCCTCAAAGTAGTCCATGTGCAACACAATAGTGATAGATTCCATCCTCCGTCACATGGCCGCATACATCGTCTGCCACTTCTTTTAACAAATCCGAGCCATTTTCCATGGCAACACCCGTACCCACAGCTTCAAACATCTCAATATCATTATTGCCGTCCCCAAAGGCCAGCGCTTCCAATTTATCCAGATGATAATACGCAAGTATCTTACTCACACCCGTCCCCTTACCGCTGTCTGCAGGAATAATATCTACCGCCCTGTCCCACCAGGCTGCAATCTTGGCATGACTGACTCCTTGTAAAAAGGAAGCATACTCCTCTTCACGTCCCCCTGCCATAATCTGGTATATCTCACCACGATCAACCACATCTTCGAAATCCTCAGAGACATTCACTTCCAGTTTGGCAAAACCATAATATTCCGCCAAATCTTTATCCGTTCCATTTGCAACCAACTGGTCCGCCGTGGCAATTGATACTGGTCTGTTGATCAAAGCCGCATTTTGGATAATCTTCTTTGCGTCTTCTTTGGGAATAGGATGTCTGTAAATAGCCTGCTGCCTATTATAACAATAGGAACCATTAAAAGTAAGAAACACATCGGGTTCCCATCCATCAAAATGAGGCAGCGTCATGGGACCTCTCCCTGTGGAAAGACAGAGAATGATATTTCTTTCTTTTAACCGAATCAAGGTTTCCAGCATCTTTTCGGAAATCTGTTTTCTTTTCATATCAATCAATGTCCCGTCAATATCAAAAAAGATAATCTTTATAGTATCCATGCTCATAACGATTTTCCCTTCCTAATCTTCTAACAGAAACTGTTTTCTACAACACCCGGCAGCAGAGTATAAATGGAACAGCCTGTCTGCTCCTCAAAGAATTCTTTGATCTCAAATGTTTTTTTCCACCTGTCTATTGTCGCCGGATGGACGCCGTACCGTATTGTCACATCCACAAATCTTTTCTCCAAAAGACAGAAACCTGTGGGCAGAGCCAAAGAATCGCATAGCTGTACCAACCGGTCATAATCATCATAGACAGCAGTTGCAACAAATTCTTTCATAAAAAGATAATCCTCTTCGCTGACATCGAATTTACCGATGGAAGTATAAATATCCTGTATCATAAACGCATGGGAAATACAAATCTGTGCCGCTTTCTCCCATCCCCGTTCCATACAGTAACGATAACCGTCTATCAGATGCTTTTCTGAACTCACCCCGGCATAACGCCCGATATCATGTAACAACCCGAACAAATAGGCTTTCTCGGCGGATAACTGCTCACAGTGCAGCGCGATATTTTCACAGGCCATAGCCACATACCGGGAATGAGCAATCCATGCCCCGGGATTTGATTCTGAGGCCTCTTTTAATGCCGATTCAGCAGTCTGTCTGTTTAACTCCATCTTGGCTCCTTTCAACAATCTTCGATGTAATAAGAAACTCCCGTAAATGATTGTTTGACTTTACAGGTATCATTATAATGCAGTGAAAATAGAAAAAATATTTCATTTCTGCCCTTATATATCACTATTCTGCCATTTTTGACGATATTCTAACGGTGTACAGCTCGTATATTCCCGAAAAACTTTGCCAAAATAACTGCTGCTCCCTAATCCGCAGGCCTGGCTGATCACTGTAACAGGATCCCGTCCCCTTGCTAACATCTGGCAAGCCATCTGCAGGCGGTAACTTCTCATATATTCTATAGGTGTCATATGCAGGCAGTCATGAAATACTCTGAAACACTCTCTTTCGCTAAGATATGCCGATGCCGCGAGTTCTGCAATAGAAATTTTTTCAGAGTAATGCTCATGAATATATACCATCATCAGTTTAATTTTATCATTACTCTTATTATACTCTCCGCCTTTTTCCAGAATAGGACGGGATAATTCAAAAAGCATCAACCAGATTTTTGAAAGAGTCTCCCGCATCTTGATCTCATATCCAAGCTCATCACTGGAATACTGAAATGCCTCTAAAATCAGTTCCAGAATTTTATCCTGCATCACATTCCCCGGAAAAATAGGGATAATCTCAATCTGCGGGGCCGCCAGGACAGGTGTGATATATTTTTTCTCTATCCTGCTGCCCTGTTCGCCGGCAAGCAGGGAACTGTCAAAAATATGAAGAAACTGCAGGTTTTTATCTTTTCGCGATTTTGCCCTGGTCATATGAAGCACATTTGAATTTACCATGCCGCCGCTTCCGGCCGGAAATATTATCTTTCCACGCGGTGTATAGTATTCGAGACTGCCGCTCTCCATATAAAAAAGCTCCACCGCCCTATGCCAGTGCCACGGTACAAAACCCTCTATATATTTGTCAATCTCTGACCTTGATGCAATATAAGGAAAGTCATCTGCAAAATCAGGAAGCAATTCTTCCTTGCTCCCACTATGAAATTCTATGCTCTGTATATTTTTCATTTTCCCCTCATTTCTGCGTTGTTCTTTGCGCATAACGAGTTTGTGAATACATTTTATATACTATATGCCCGGAATATAAGTCCTTCTGTATTCGCTGGGCGAACAGCCGCATTCCCTGCGAAATATCTTACTAAAATAAAACACATCTGTAAATCCCGTCATCTGCGCAATTTCCGTGACAGTCCTGTTTGTCTCCTTTAACAATTGCTTTGCTCTGTCAAGTCGAAGCATTCTCTGATATTCCCGAATTGTCTGACCCATCGTTTCCTTAAAAAGCGTACCCGCATACTTATAAGACAACCCGCATACTTTCTCAATTTCTGCAGCCCTAAAATCCTCTATATAATGGGCCTGTATATACTCTTTCATCTGCCTGGCATAAGTACTGCCCATCCTATCATTTTGTGCATTTTGCGTACATTCCAGAAAAATCTGCCACAGACACACCGATGCCTGCGGAATATTTCCATGCACATGCGCCTCAATCATCTTTTCAAAATATCTCTCAATCCGATTCTCCCCAACATCATCCGTCAATTTAGGAAGAACAATATACTTCTCTGCCTCACCTTTTTCCAAACATACTTTTTTATCATAATGCACACCTTTTGGAAGCTCTCCCATCCCATCTAACGGCTCTTCACAATAAAAGTGTGCATAATACCATGCCGAGCCTAACTCAAAAGGCTTCTCTCCCCAATGATGCACGCCGCTCTTTAAGAAAAAAAGCTGGTTAGGCAAAATCAAATAACGCTCACCGTCCTCAATAATCTCCATAGAACCCCGCAGTAAATAAATTGCCACATGAAATGAAACCGTTCTATCCGCGTGAATCATCTCGCTTAAAGTAACACTATAATCAGCTTCACATAGAAACGGCATGACATTACAGGGAATCTTAAGAGCGTGTCTGTCCATCTAAGGGGGTTCCTTTCTTGAAAATCTAAGATTATTACATACAGTTTATCATAATATAAAATAATTCGCTCAGAAACATTGACAATACCCTTAAAAATGTTGTATTATTTTAATTGTTCATGAATCGAAGCGTGGCTCAGTTTGGTAGAGCGCTGCGTTCGGGACGCAGAGGTCGCAGGTTCAAATCCTGTCGCTTCGACTACAAGAAAAACACCGGATTTTTGTTGAGTCCGGTGTTTTTTCTATATATTTTAATCTCTCTGGAATTTCATTTATGATTTTCTTATATCATATTTTTTGATTCTGTCCATTATAGAGAAATCTCCTTACCTCCATTATTAAATCCTTCGGGTTATCATCTATTACTACATAATAAATAGTGTAATTATCTACAAAATAGCAGCTCCACCTTATCCAATAAATCATTTGCTGCTTTAGGATTCATCAGCCTTGTTGCAATATAAGCCACTTTCTCATCTAATTCCTCATAAAAAAGCGGCAAATAACGCAATCTATATTTTTTACTGAGCATTTATTTTCCTCCGCAGACTCCCAAAAACTTCCTCATGATTCATTCTTCTGCTGTCCTTCTCAGCCATTCTGTCTGCTTCATCTAACGCCGCTTCTACACCATCGGTTAATCTTGAATACATATCAAGACTGAGTACCACCATTGCGCCATACCCATTCTTGGTAAGATACACTGGTTCTCCAGTATTTACAATTTTTTCAATATCCGGGAATTTATTTCTTAAATCTGAAACAGGCCTAATTTGAATCATAGTTATTCTCCTTATCACTATTTTATCATAATTTTATCATTTTCTTTATTGTACATAATTATTTGCCAAAATGCAATATATTATTATAAAGTATGTAAATCAGTTGCTTATATTTTTCTAATGTTATCCATAAAACGACCGGAAGCATACACTGCGAAGCCAATTTTGGCTGGCAGGTATGCTTCCGGTTTTATCTTGATCCCCTTTTACAAGGGTAGTATACTACAAGAAGTGCTACCGAAGCGCTACTCCACAACAACATTTAGTACTTTGATAAGAAAATTCTTTCAAAATAACTTCATTTTTTGTCTGTTTTTTTGAAAGTGCATACATTCCTACGGTACAACCCACAAAACCGCCTGCAACTTCCGTTGAGAGACTGCGAATGTCTATGTCCCTTGCCACACTGATTTCAACCGCATCACAAACTGCCTCAATTTTTGCAGTCAGTCCATTGACCTCCAAAGACATTCTTATTTCGTCCTGTGCACCTGTTAGAACCTTCTGAGCTATCAGCTTCTCTTCCAAATTATAACACAGATACGCCTGCAGGATGATTTCACTGTCAGTTCCTTTCGTAAGTGCAGACCTGAGGTAATACGCATTGCTCTGCAACAAGGCAATACCTGCTTCACAATCTTGGAAAATGCTGTCTGTCATAACAACCGTATCCGCCCTGAAATAATGATGCTGTTGACGAATTCCCACATAAGTGGGTGAGGCCTTCTCCATCAATGTATGTGTACCGTATCGGAGCTTTAATCCTTTATCAGGACACAGGCAGTACATTTGCCGATCAGGATTTCTAAGATAAAGAAACTCATATCCCAGCTCCTTCATTTCCCGGAAATGATAAATCCGCTTACACACTGCGGCAGGTTTCTCAGGCTCCCACTCCGTAAGTCCAACTTCCACTTTTTCCGTCAGTCTCCCCATTCCCGGATTGACCACCGGCCAGCCGTTTTCCCAGACTACTTTCGCGAGAAAGGTTTCCCTGCCAAGCATTGTATAGCCGTCAATGGGACGCGAAGCCAGCATAACCATGTACCATTCCCCAGACGGCGTTTTCACGAAATCCCCATGTCCCACACATTGTACCGGATAATCTTTGCCAAGATGTCTGTGGGTAAGGATAGGATTACAGAAATGATTCTCATACGGCCCCCAGATATTGCGGCTTCTGCACATGGTCACAGAATGGTTTCTCTCCGTACCTCCCTCAGCCAGCATCATATAATAATAGCCTTCCTTTTTGTAGAGATGAGGTCCTTCCGGCCAGTGGACAAAGTGCATGGAACCGCTCCACACATCCTTCGGTTTTCCTGTAAGCCTTCTATGCTCCAAATCCAATTCTTGAATCCAAATGTGGCATTCTCCGTCGTACTGCCTGTTCTCTATGATCGGATGCGTTCCGATATAATAAACTTTACCATCATCATCAAAGAATATGGTAGGATCAATTCCGTCCGCACCTTGCAGATAAGCAGGCTCTGACCACGGCCCGGCTGGATTCTCAGCTGTCACGATAAAATTCCCACCCTCGGTCTCATTGGTACATATCACATAAAAAATACCTTCATGATACCGTATCGCAGGCGCATAAAGTCCTTGCGAATGTTCCCCTCCATTTAGAGGAAGCTGGGACTGTCTGTCCATCACATTGCCAATCTGCTCCCAATGAACCAAATCTCTACTGTGCATGATTGGTATTCCCGGAAAATAGGAAAATGTGGAATGAACCAGATAATAGTCATCTCCCACCGCACAAATAGAAGGATCCGGATAAAACCCCGGCAGAATCGGATTTACTCCTGTTACCATACCCATCATCCCTTAGCTCACATAGTTATCAAAATAACCCTGAATCAAAATAACGGGCGTACCCTTATCACCTGAACCGCTGGTCAGATCACATAAAGAACCAATCAAATCTGTCAGTCTTCTGGGTGTGGTTCCCTGAGAAGCCATATCTCCTACCAGATTATCCTTTTTCTCTTTGATACGGTTAGAGATTGCTTCTTTTAATGCCTCACCGGACAAATCCTTAAAATCATTGTCAGCCAGATATTTTAACTTCACTTCATTGGGCGTACCCTCAAGCCCGGGGGTGCTGGCAGGGGATACACAAGGATCTGCAAGTTCCCAAATCTTTCCCACAGGGTCCTTGAAAGCGCCGTCACCATATACCATGACTTCCACGTGCTTACCGGTTCTGTTAAGAATCTCTTTCTGAATATCCATGACCAAATCCGTACATTCACGGGGGAAGAGTTTAATCGTATCTTCCGTTGACTTATTGGAGCCAAGCAGACCATACTTTTCATTACAGCCGCTGCCATTTACAGGCTGTGTAAGAATATCATCCATTCCCATCACTACTTCGGCGCCTGCTGCCTTGAGAAGTCTCTTTGTGCGCGCTCTGGTGTGAATGTCGCAGTTCAATACTTTCTTTGTGTAGGCAAGAATCGCACGGCAGTCATTGGCAAAGATAATCTCCACCTCTGCACCGGCCTCTTTGATCAATTCTCCATAATAAGACACATAATCTACGCCGGTAAACGGATGAATGTTCTCACCAAATAATTCCCGGTATCTTTCCAGTGTCAATACATCACTGTACGGATTGATACCCGCTTCATCCAGCTTATCTAAGGAAACCAATTCATTACCAACTTCATCACTGGGATAACTGAGCATCAGTACGACTTTCTTCGCGCCTTTGGCGATTCCTCTTAAACAGATTGCAAAACGATTTCTGGACAGAATCGGGAAAATCACACCGATTGTCTCTCCGCCAAGTTTTGTCCGTACATCTTCCGCAATCGCTTCCACCGATGCGTAGTTGCCCTGCGCCCTCGCCACAACGGATTCTGTCACTGCCACTACATCTCTGTCCCTGATTGCAAAACCTTCTGCCTCAGCTGCTTCTAAAACACTGTCTACAACAATTTTAGTCAGATCGTCACCCTCTCTGATAATAGGGCAGCGAATACCTCTCGATACTGTTCCAACTTTTCTTTCCATAATAATATCCCTTCTCTCTTTTAATTTCTGTGGAAATACTTCCTATCCCATTTTGCCAGAAATATCACCAAATGGCAACAAAATTCCTCTATTAACCTGCTAAATATGATAATTGATGACACATTTTCCATTCTTTGCGTTGACATTATATTATTTTGATACTATAACTATTTAAGGATGAAAATATAAAATATATATAAGAAGTTTATTATGAGTAGGGAGGAGATATTATGGAAACATATAATGTATTTCTGGATCTTGCGGTCATCCTGTTTTTTGCTAAAGTATTTGGTATCCTGGCAAGAAAATGTAAAGCACCCCAGGTAGTGGGGCAGATTCTGGCCGGCCTTTTTGTAGGCCCTTGCGTACTTGGCTGGATTTCCCAGACAGAGTTTATCACCCAGATGGCGGAAATCGGCGTCATTATCCTAATGTTTGAAGTAGGACTGGAAACAGATTTAAAAGAACTGCTTAAAACCGGTCCCATTGCTTTTCTAATTGCCTGTGCGGGTGTGTTTGTTCCGCTTGTTATGGGAGCCCTTTTATATATGGGATTCTATGGCGCCGCCCCTTGGGGAAGCGAACATTTCTATAAAGCAGTTTTTATGGGAACCATTATGACCGCCACCAGCGTAAGTATTACGGTAGCAGCTCTGCAGGAACTTGGAAAAATTAAGAGTAAAGTCGGTACTACAATTGTTAGTGCCGCAATCATCGATGATGTAATAGGTATCATTGTACTTACCTTTGTGATCGGCTTTAAGAATCCGGACTCCAATCCGGGTATGGTAGTCATAAAGACCATTGCCTTTTTCATCATGGCTATCGTGGGTGGATTTATCGTATTTAAGATTTTCCTCACCCTGGATAAGCGTTACCCCCATACCAGAAGAATTCCCATTGTGGCGCTGGCGTTCTGTTTTGCCTTGTCTTATGCGGCGGAAAAATATTTTGGTATTGCAGATATCACGGGTGCTTACGTGGCAGGTATTGTACTTTGTAATTTGAGCGACAATACATATATAGAGCGTAAAGTAGACGTCAGCTCCTACATGATGTTTGGTCCAATCTTCTTTGCCGGCATTGGTCTTAAAACTTCTTTCTCTGCAATGAATAGCACTATGATTGCTTTCTGCATCTGTTTTGTGATTGTAGCGCTTTTAGCAAAGATACTCGGCTGTGGCCTGATGAGTAAGCTCTGCCGATATAGTTTTTCGGACTCTTTGAAAATCGGCGTCGGTATGATGACCCGCGGAGAGGTGGCTCTGATTGTAGCGCAAAAGGGTATGGCAGCAGGACTTCTGACAGCTGATTATTTTACGGCAGTTATTTTGTTGATATTGGTATCTTCTATCATGACGCCTATTATTATGAAATTCTTATACAGCAAAGATAAGAACCCGGAAAACGCGGCAGCCTAAAGAAACGAATCTTTTTCAGATCTATAAAAACCCTGGCCGATTGCTTTATATTTTAAAAGCAACCAGCCAGGGTTTTTTGTCATAAAACTTTCTCAATCTGTGCTTCCAGTTCTTCTTGCGGAACGGCGCCTACAATCGTGCCGGCTTCCTTTCCTTTCACAAAAAACTTCATCGTGGGAATGGACATGACACGATATAATCTGGCAAGTCCGTCCTCCTCATCAATATTACACTTTCCTATTTTTACCTTGCCGTCATACTTACCGGCCAACTGCTCCACAATCGGCGCCATCATCTTACAAGGCCCGCACCAGTCCGCATAGAAATCTACCAGAACCGGAATTTCTGAGGAAAGAACCTCACTTTCAAAATTTGCAGATGTAAATTTGTACTCCATACTTTTCTCCTTTTCTATTTTTATTTTTGCTGCTTATAAATACCAATAAATCATCATACAGAATCCTTGTGCTTGTCCGTGTTTTCAGACTGCCTCGAAATGATATATTTACAAATCGGATTTCCCATAGAGGAAAATTTTTCCTCATATTCCGTCATAACATTTCCCTGCATCATCTGCGCATCATGATGCAGATCCTGTGTCATCTGATTTAAATGCCATCCGGCTGGTTCAAGTTCTTCCAATGCAAACTTGAATAATTCAAGATTATCTGTCTTAAATTCAATTACCCCGTCTGGTATTAGTATCTCATCATATCGCTGTAAAAATTCACGGGAAGGCAATCTTCTCTTAGCATGGCGGTCTTTGGGCCAAGGATCTGAAAAATTCAAATAAATCCTCTCTACCTCTCCCGGACCAAATACTTCTGTAATCTCTTCAGCTTCCATGCGGATAAAATAGAGGTTTATTAAGGGGTCCGCCTCCATCTTTTGAATCCCTCTGAGTAAAACGCTGGAATATTTTTCGATTCCTATATAATTAATATCCGGATTAGCCCTTGCCAAATCCATGATAAAACGACCCTTGCCCATTCCAATCTCAATGCGGATTGGATGATTATTTCCAAACAATTCTTCCCATCTTCCCCGGTACTGCTGTGGTTCATGTACTACATAATCACAGGCAGCTATTACTTCACGTGATCCTGTTATATTTCGAAGCCGCATATATCAATCCCTGTTTTCTATAAAATACGAAGCATTTAACCTTTACATTATCTCTATCATGTAACTTGATTTTTATACTAACAATATTCTACAACATTTTGTAATTTTTGTGAATACACTACAGTTTTTGTAAAAAATAGTGTATGATATATGTTACGCAGATTTAAAATCCTGCATTCTAAGAGTTACGGCGCGATTCATAAACAATTGATTTTGACATATACTTGTTACCATAAAAGAAAGGTTCAACAATATGTTTTCATTATATAAATATCAAAAAGAAAAGGCAGCAAGATTCTTTCTTGTGCTTCTCACAATCACAATATTTTTATGCAGTTTTCATGTTACTACCCTTACCGTCCGCGCTACTTTAGAAGATTTAGAAGCGGAAATGGAAGCGCGTAAGGCCCTGCCCATACAATCCAACGATATTGATAATTGGCCTGTCGGTCCCCAGATCGGTGCACAGGCTGCTATTTTGATGGATGCCAATACCGGTGTCATTTTATATTCCAAGAACATTCATGAGCGCCTTTATCCGGCCAGTACTACCAAAATCATGACCTGCCTGCTTGCCATGGAGGAGGGAAACCTTGACGACAAAGTGGATTTTAGTCACGATGCTGTATTTTCCGTACCAGGGGACGGTTCTAATATGGGAATGGACGTTGGAGAATCCATTACTTTAGAAGAATGTCTTTACGGGATTCTGGTGGGTTCTGCTAATGAGGTGGCCAATGCCGTAGGGGAATATGTTTCCGGTTCTATTGAGGATTTTGTAGAATTGATGAACAAACGGGCAGAGGAAATGGGCTGTAAGGATACGCATTTCGTCAATACAAATGGCCTTCAAAATTCCGATCACTACACCAGTGCTTACGATCTGGCGCTTATTTCCAGCTATTTTTTCCAGAATGAAATGCTGTGCAAGATTGGCAATACGGCGCGTTATCACTTTGAACCCACCAGCACACAGCCGGATGATTTCTATCTGAACAACAAGCATAAGCTGATCAACGGTGAAATTCCCTATAACGGTATACTGGGCGGAAAGACCGGATATACGGACGAGGCGCGTCAGACTCTTGTAACCTGCGCGGAACAAAACGGTATGCGTCTGGTTTGTGTTGTCTTTAAAGAAGAATCCCCTGCGCAGTTTACAGACACAGAGGAGCTCTTTAACTATGGTTTCCACAACTTCCAGGTAATGAATATCTCGGAAAATGAAGACCGCTATAATATTGAAGCCACAGGATTTTTACAGATAGGAGACGATATCTTTGGCAGTTCCAAACCTATCCTCGCTATAGACACAAACAGTTATGTGATCGTTCCAAATGTAATCTCTTTCTCAGACCTGGATTCAGAGATAGATTACAGTATTTCTGATGAAAATCGTGTTGCACAGATTCGTTATTCCTATCATGATATGTATGTAGGCAGTGCCTATCTTGATCTTGTCAAAGAGTCTGGCACTACCTACGAATTTGATACCAATATAACTTCCACTGATGTCAGCGTAGAAAAAGTTGAGACAGATAAGAATCCAGTCCAGACAAAAGATACCATTTTCATCAATGTCAAAAAGGTACTGATCACCATATTAGTCCTGGCGGCTGTCCTTATTTTCCTGTTCGTCTTTCGCGCACTGCTCGTCAATAGAAAGACGGCCAAACGCAGAAATAACCGTGTCAAACGCAAACAGCGCCGCAGATCTTATATACGATCGGATTTTGATGATTTTGATTTTTGATACCCTGCCTGCAGACTGTCTACCTCCTCCTTGGAGATGAATTTTTCAGTCTTCACCACATAAATTCTGTCGTCCTCCGCTTTGCGCAGCCGCACTTTTGCTTTCATATAACCATGCTTATCACAGTAAGATACGCTGTAATAATGCTTCCCATTTGGGGTAAACCAACGAATCTTTTTGCGAAGATTTTTATGACACAGATAGCATTTGGTGCTCATAACCTTTCTATCTGCTATCGCCGCTGCCTTATCTGCGAAACTGCGTGAGATATATTTTATATAGTCATCAAAGACAACTTGTATCTCCGAATCCTTATCTTTAGGAAGATGAAAAACATCAAAGGAATAGTTTTTCATCACATAATCAGGAATGAATGTCAAAATTTTAGCCGTATAATAAGCATCACTGAAAGCCCTGTGAAAGGGTATATCCTTTTCAATATGAAGAAAGTCTATGGCATATTCCAGAGTCCTTCTGGACTTCTTATCTTCAAAAGCAATACTGAACAGCTTCTGAACATCTAAAAAACGAAACGGCCCTTCCGCCATTGGCTCTAAACCATAATACCTGAGATTTCTCTGTAATTCTACCAAATCCAGACATCCCCAGGTGCAGAATATATAATCTTCACCACACCAATCCCAAAACTCTTGAATCACATCCGTAAAAATATGACCCTGCTCAAGCTGTTCCATCTGCAAATGAATCAGTTTCCTTGTGATATGGTGCATCTCATGGTATACCTGCGGTTTAATCAGCTCTGAAAATTCGTCTATCATCTTTTTATCACTATTTAATTTGATGGCGCCCATTTCAATAATTTCAAAAGGAAGTATCTTTACCACTTCCTCCCCACCACTGCTGCTCTGATTCCACTCTAAATCTAAAATAATATAATTCATAGCTATCTTTCCTATTTACCATAATCAACAGATTTCTTAAATATTTCGTATTTTCATCATAATAACATACATGTCCGGTACTTTGCAATGAAGTACACATCATCTTATGGATAGAAGATTGAAAATAAAATCTAAAGAAAAATGCAAAAAAGATACATATACTATTGACCTTATACCAACTATATCCCTTATACTTAGCTTAACAAACATCGAAAGGGGGAAAGTTTCCATTGAATATCAATGAACTGGAACGTTTGACGGGAATCACCAAGCAGAATATCCGTTTCTATGAAAAGAAGGAACTGCTTCATCCGATAAGAAATTCTACAAATAATTATCGGGAATATTCCGAAGATGATCTTACCACGCTCAAGACAATTAAGCTGTTGCGGAAACTGGATTTCTCTTTGGAAGATATTCATAAAATTTTGTCAGAGGAGATATCTCTCCATGCATTGTTGGAGCAACACATCAAAGAGCTGCAGGATAGACAAAAGAAATTAAACGCCTGTATTGATGTTTGCAAAGATCTTCTCGCAACAGATAATAAATCTCTAAATCTGGATAAGACACTTGCTAAAATAGACAACATAGAACAAAATGGAGGAAAATTTATGTCAATTATTGAAGATTATAAAAGATATTCTCAGGCACAACGTAAGAAAGGTTTTGCCTTCAAGCCAGATACCATGGTTATGAATGCCACGGAATTTATAGAGGCGCTGACACAATACGCTGATGAAAATGATCAAAGCCTGATATTTATCAAAACGGGAATGTATCCTGTCTTTGAACTTGATGGAATAGAATATAAGGCTCAGCGCGTTTTTGATCGATTCGGCGCAACCATACATTGTACCATGACCCATCCTGAAGAGTATGATCTAAAAGATATTTCACAAAAGATAAAAATGCTCTATCGATTTATCAATGGACCCTATCTTATTATGCTGATCATATTTATCTTTATGGCCATCAGCAGGCAGAGTATAGGATGGACTACCTTAGTAGCCGTTATGATATTCCCATATCTGTTCTGGATGTTTTGGCTGTTTCCGAAGAACAGGTCATAGGTCTGTAAATGCATAAAGGGTGTAAATTTATGCTTCTTTCTGCAATAGTGATGGATAAAACTTTCTTTTTGTGGTATGATACCTATAACAGTAGAAAGGATGTGATATACATGGTAACAGCTACAGCCACAAAAACATCAGAAACTTCCTATACAATAGATAATGCTATGGAAGTACTGTTTGAAAAACTTGATGAAGCGATTGACGATATGGAAAACGGCAGGGTACAGACCATAGAAGAGGCATGGAAAGAGATTGACAGTATATAAGGGGTACAGATGAATAAGCGGTATAAAGTGGTTATCGCCCAAAGCGGTAAGAATGATGTTAAAAATAAAAAACGCTATATAATCCAGAATTTTAAGTACCGTGAATATGCTGAAAATTTTTCTACAAGAATTAAAAAAGCGGCAGAAGAATTAGCTGTATTTCCGACCAGTCACCAATTAACAGGCTTCAGGTATCGTGGATATGATATTTACATGAAACCTCAAAGCAACCATCTATTATTTTATACCATAGATAATGATAAAGGTATTGTAACAGTACTCCGTATCTTACAGGATGGTATGGATTGGGAATACATAATTCAGCGATGGATTCAAATAAACTCATAAACGAATGAAAGGTTGTAAGTTCAAAAATTCTTGAATTTACAACCTTTTTCAGCGTTCCCTGCGAGAATCGAACTCACAACTGG